>JAHDBK010000361.1 GCA_020630455.1 Saprospiraceae bacterium | reverse complement strand
GCATAAACCAAAGTAAATATAACAAATTTTCTTTATCTTTTAGAATTCCTAAGCAAAGGCATTCCTAGTAAATATTTTTTAATTTTATCTTTTTTAAAATAGTTGTATTTTTATTAACAAACCAACAAATCATTCAAAATATTATTTTACAATATGGAAAATAAACAAATTTTATTTTAAAGATTACAGCATTTCGTCTTTTTCATAAAATATTATTTTGAAAATAAACAATGCATATATCAACAAAAAGGTGTATTTTTGCGTTATATTAATAAAGAACAAAAAACATGGATATTTATCAAATTCCTAAGATTAAAAATTATAAAAACAATCACTTTTTTTTGATAGCTGGTCCATGTGTTGTTGAAAGTGAAGAATTAGTTTTTGAAGTTGCAAAAGAACTAGCGTGTACCTGTGAAGAATTAGAAATTCCATTTATTTTTAAATCTTCATATAAAAAAGCCAATAGAACTAGTTTACATTCTTTTTCAGGGATTGGAGATATAAAAGCTCTTGAGATTTTAAAGAAAGTTTCAAACGAACTCAATATACCTGTTTTGACTGACGTTCACAATGTAGAAGAAACTTTTTTGGCAGCAAAATACGTTGATGTTTTACAAATACCAGCCTTTTTGTGTAGACAAACAGAGCTTTTAATTGCAGCAGGTCAAACAGGTAAATTTGTAAACATAAAAAAGGGACAATTTCTTAGTGCAGAAAGCATGAGTTTTGCAAAAGAAAAAGTTGAAAGCACAGGAAATAATCAAATCATGCTCACCGAAAGAGGGACAACATTTGGTTACAACGATCTGGTAGTAGATTTTAGGAATATACCGATAATGAAACGACTAGAAGCAATTACTGTATTAGATTGTACTCATTCTGTTCAAAGACCTAATACTGCTAAAGGAGTAACAGGAGGACAACCAGAAATGATTGAAACTTTAGCTAAAGCAGGTATAGCAGTGGGTGTAGATGGTCTCTTTATAGAAACTCATCCAAACCCAAAATTAGCTTTATCTGACGGAAGTAACATGCTTCCTTTAAATATTATGAAAAACTTACTTAGCAAATTATTATTTGTTAATAATTAAAAAATATAAATTATAATTACACAAAACTTGATTTTAACAAAAAAATTATTTAACTTTATAAAAAATATTTATATTATGAAAAGAGCGGTTTTATTTTTAGCATTCTTGTTCATTTTAGGAACGATGTCCGCTCAGCAAACAGTTGAGAAGACGTTAATCAAACCAGTAAATTTACAAGGTAATAGTGATATCCTTGTTCAGTTGGATGGAGAAGTGAACATAAAGAAATGGTCAAAAGAGTATTCTCAAATTGAAATCAATATCAAAGCCTTTGGTATTAGTGATCAAATTTTAAAATCATTAGTGTCTGCTGGTCGATATGATATTGACATAGAATACAAAGATAATGCTGTTGTTTTAACAACACCAGATTTGACTAAGTCAGTGACCTTAAGAGGCAAAAATTTAAACGATGAAGTAATTTTTAATGTGTATGTCCCAGAAGTCTCTAACGTAAAAGTTACAGAACAAGAAGACATGAGTTCTTTAAATAACTAAATTTGTTTAAATATTTGTTAAAGGTGACTAAAAAAGCCCTAAAAGGACAATAATGTTCTTTTAGGGCTTTTATTATTGATTTTTTTTTCTTATTTTTATATTAAACTTAGTTGCGAGTTACTTGATTTACGCATTACCACCCTATTATAAAATGGATTTGCAATAAAGTTTATTATTATTTATTTCTAATTCAATCTAGTAAAATGAAATTAAAGAAGATTACATTTAGTTTAATTTTACTCATTTTAGTCTCTAGCGCTACCTATTCACAAATCACCGAGACTTTTCACAAAACATATTCATGTTTTGAGGTTAATGTAATTAAAGTTAACCTTTTAGGGAATGTTAGTATTGAACAATGGGATGGTACATCTGTAATGGTCAAAACCAAAGTTTCTTTAACTAACGCCAGTAAAGCTGCATTAGAACACTTTATCACAAAAAAAGGCAGGTATGACATTGTTGACAACAATCTAAACAATGCCTTATCTTTAGAATCAAAAGACACAAAGAGAAGTCCGATTATTCTAAAGAATGGAAGTTGTGACGAAACTGTTGATGTAATTGTCTATATTCCTGTAACTTATCAAGAACAAGATGATGGCACCTATTTAAGTACTGAGGATATTTACATTGCAGGTGAAGAAGAAGACAATTAATTTTTTTAAAAATAATTTTTGAAAGCATCTATTATTAAATAGATGCTTTTTTTATTTTTGTGTCATGATAAAAAGAGTTGAAATAGCCCTTTTGCCTAGGCAGTTAAATGATGAACAAATCATTAGAAAAAAAGCTATTTCCAAAACTAATTGGAAAGAAAGCAATGATATTAAAATTAGAATCGTCAAAAGAACTATAGATGCTCGTGGCAAACAAGCCTTATTCCGTTTATTTATAGATGTTTACCTAGATGAAGATTTTAATACTTCGGAATCTATTATTTCCATTTTGCCAGATATACATCAATCTAAACATGAATGCTTGATTATTGGTGCAGGTCCAGCAGGTTACTTCGCTGCACTTGAATTGATAGAATTAGGTATAAGACCTATTATTATTGAAAGAGGAAAAGATGTTAGACAAAGAAGAAAAGATTTAAGAAACATCCAACAATTTGGATTAGTAAATCCTCATTCTAATTATTGTTTTGGTGAAGGAGGAGCTGGTACTTATTCTGATGGAAAATTGTATACCCGCTCTCACAAAAGAGGGAATATTCAAAAAGCCTTACAACTCTTAGTTGAACATGGAGCCAATAGCGATATCCTTATAGACGCTCATCCACACATAGGTTCAAACAAACTTCCAAAAGTAGTTTCTAATATTCGAGAAACCATATTAAAACATGGTGGAGCAATTCATTTCGATACACTAGTTAATGATTTTATTATTAATAATAATAAAATTATTGGAGTACAAACTATAGATTTAATTAAAAATACACAAAAAGAATATATAGCCCAATCTGTAATTTTAGCAACAGGACATTCTGCAAGAGATATTTATTATTTATTAGATAAAAAAAATATAAAAATTGAAGAAAAACCATTTGCTCTTGGAGTAAGAATCGAGCACCCTCAAACCTTAATTGACGAAATTCAATATAATCAAAAAAAACGAGATGAAAATTTGCCCGCAGCTTCTTACAAATTAGTTTGTCAAGTAGAAAATAGAGGCGTATTCTCATTTTGTATGTGTCCTGGAGGACTTGTTGTTCCTGCTGCGACTGCCCCAGGAGAAATTGTAGTAAATGGAATGTCCATGTCAAGAAGAGATTCTGCATTTGCTAACTCAGGGACAGTAGTCGCTATCGAGCCCGAAGACCTTATTTCTTTGAGAAAAAAACATGGTGTATTTGCTGGTCTTGAGTTTCAATCAAGCGTTGAAAAAAATGTTTTTGAAATTGGAGATGGTAGCCAAAAAGCCCCTGCACAAAGACTTACAGATTTTGTCAATCAAAAAATTTCTACGGATTTGCCTAAGTCTTCTTATATACCTGGATTATTTAGCGCTCCTGTACATAATTTGTTACCTCCGAAGATTAATAAAAGATTGAGAGAAGCCGTTAAAATATTTGGAAAAAAAATGAAAGGATATTACACATCCGAAGCTAATGTCATCGCTACTGAAAGCAGAACCAGTTCTCCTATTCGAATTCCTAGAGATAAGGAAAGTGGCATGCATCCTCAAATTGAAGCTCTTTTTCCTTGTGGTGAAGGAGCTGGTTTTGCAGGTGGTATCATTTCTGCTGCTCTTGATGGACAAAATATTGCTAAAAAAGTTTTCAATTATTATAAAAATTAAATTTCTTTTAACAACTTTTCATTTATTTTTACGTTTATAAAAAATATTTTAATAAAATTATAAACCAAGTTTAAATCCTTCTATATAAAACTAAACAAAATGGATAAAAAAGTAATTAGATATACCGACCAAGATTTACAAGAATTCAAAGAAATTATTGTAAAGAAAAAAGAAAGAGTTCTTCAAGATTTAGAAAACCTTTCAGAATCTATTAAAGAATTGAGTGAAAACTCTTCTGAAGATTATGGCAGTAATTTCATGGAAGGTTCAAATACCAATATGGAAATTGAATTGCTCAGTACTATGATGAATAGACAGCAAAAATACTTAAATGACTTAGAAAATGCCCTTACTAGAATAGAAAATAAAACCTATGGCATTTGTTCTGTAACAGGTAAATTAATTGATAAAAATAGGTTAAAAGCAGTTCCGAATACTACAAAAAGTATTGAAGGAAAAAATCTTTTGAGTCAACAAAAAAACAATACCGTTTCAGATAAAAAAAATACCGTAAAGAAAAAATCTAAAAATTCTACTTTGACCAAAGTAATTAAACCAAAAATTAATACAGATCAAGTCTCAAAATTCCCTAATGACGAATTCGAATTAGATGAAGAAATCTGGAATGAATCAGATGAAATATCAATGGCAGACCTCGACATATTAGATGAGAATGTTAATAATTTTGACGATAATGAATAATTTTTTAATTTTCAACAAATAAAAAAGGGATTTGCTTAAAGCAAATCCCTTTTTTAT
>JAHDBK010000360.1 GCA_020630455.1 Saprospiraceae bacterium | reverse complement strand
CCCTATCTAAGTCATAGTTGTGTTCATCAATTATTTGGACAGCAAGTGTTTTTGTGAGATATGTCTTACCCGTACCAGGAGGACCATAAAGGATTTGATTGAGTGCTGAGACAGTGCTTTTGTTCTCTAAATTACTTTCGTTAGATTTTACTGATTTGTTATTTTCATAATGGTTATTCACTACCGTGACATTATAGAATTTATTAAATAATATATCATTAGCATTCTTTAAATCATCTATTTCTTTAAATGTAGAATACCCACTGGGTAGCCATTGTGGGCTATACATGTTTTTCAAATCATTAGTGTGATTTATTACTGGTTTCTTTATCAATTCAACATCTCTGCATATCCATCCCTCTAATTCACTTGAATAAATTGATTCAGGAATATTTTTAAATTCTGAAGTTATTTTATAGATTCCACTTAACTTGTTCTTTCCATAGGTTAAGTATAAGTAGTCACCTATTTCAAGATAATTTCTAAATTGTTCTCCTTGACTTTTACCAGTATCTTTATAGATAGCAACTATATTTTTTTCCTCGAAATAACTAACTGGGTCAATATGTTTTAGTCGTTTGTCATTGTAGAATGACCCCATAGATAACTTGAATATTTTATTATTCTTAATATTTATAGTTTCTAATTGTTCCATATTGAGAAATTCAATTAAAGAAGTGTTTTTATAAATCAGATATTTTAAAGCCCTACTTGTTGTTTTTGCTTCACTGTTCCAGGATATTCTTTTCTGTTCCTTAATCCTAGAGTAGAAACCAGATACATTTTCTATAGAATCGCTAATGATTTCATTTGGAATATTATCAATATCAGTAGTATGATATTCTATAAAATCTATCTCATCATTGCCAGAATATTCATATCTAACAGTTTCAGAAATATTATCAGGAAGAATGTAAGTCTTATTTCTTTTAAGGTAGAAGCCAAGAAGCTCCTTGTTATCTTTTTCACAGTAGGTGGCAACTGCTCTCATTCCAATGATAAGCATCAATTCTTTCTTAGAGGTCAGAGCCATTCTAATCTTTGCTGGAGGTATTCCTATTTCGGAAATGAATGTATTACAGTAGTTTATCCAGTCTTGAATTAAGTCTATGTTTTCCTGATTTTCAAAATGTTTTTTTAGCCTTTTAAAGTCCTCTTTATCATATTTCAAGATTTCAATGATTTCAAAATCATACTTTTCAGCAAATAGACTAATGTTATTGTAAGAAGCAGGGTAAGGTCTTTCATTTATCTTAAAACCATAGAAAATGTTTAACTCTTTTATCAACCATTTGAAAGGGTATCTTTTCCCCTCTTTTTCTAATTCGTATTTCTCTGACTCAAACCCTTGCCAGTTAGAAGGGACTAAATGTTGGCTATACCATTTATTGAAATCGTCTAAGCTGATTTTATTTAAAAACTCTGTGTATGTCATTGGTTTATCCTTTTACCTCTCGCTCAAATTCATCACACAACTGGTTCAGTATATCCTTAGTCTCATTCTTGAAGAATGCACCTATATCCTTGTTTTTGATAATGAATTTTCTGTAAACCCTAGAGAAATCGTTATAGATTTCATCTTGTGAGAAAGCAGAACCATCATCAGTAATTTTAGCTATTAATCTTTTACCTAAAGCATCAGATTTAATAAAGGAGAAAAATTTGATAATCTTAGCCTCAAACTCTTCAATAAGCTCTGCTATAGCTTCTTCTTCAAGGTTTCGTTTCTCGATTACTTTTAGGATGTCAAACTTGTATTGTTTTCCATTTGTACCTTTAGGTTCAGCTACAATACTTGGTTTATTTTTGATTTTTTCTTCATATTCCCCGACTTCTAGTAAGCCTATTTTATTGTCAAAATAGATTTCAACATCATCAATAATCTCATTAGTTCTATTAATGGTATTATAAATCCTGTTGAACATTCTCCAAAAGTCTTGAAGGGTAGGATTGCTGAATTTTCTATCTATGTCAATGACAAACTCAATTAAGTTAAGAATCTTAAAATATTGGTTGACTTTCTTTTTTAGTTGTGATGCTTCCTCTTGACTTGACCTGATGTAGCTGGTCATTAGGTTTTCTAAGTCCAAGATGATTTGTATATCACCACCTCCTTTGTATTGCATGAAAGATTTGATATTACTTTGATATAAAGCATCGTTTGTTAATTCTTGATACAATATTTCAAGTCTTTTCTCATCTTCCAAAGGAGCAAAATCTGATACAACTACATTGCTGAAATGTGCAAATGCTTTTTGGATATTATGAACATTTACATTTTTATATGAAAAATCGACAATCTTACAATCATTTTTGTGCTTTGCTATTCTATTGACCCTAGAGATAGTCTGTATAGCATTGATGCCTCTTATTTCCTTATCTAAAAATAGAGTATGTAGCTTTTTTTCATCAAAGCCAGTCTGTAATTTATCTACAACAATGATTAGCCCATTCTTGGCTAATTTGAAATTCTGTAAAACTTGCTTTTCACTTAAACCACCATTAAGACTATTACTTTTCCTATATTCTTGATTTTCTGAATAGACGATGTATATAGGAGCTTCTTGGAATCTGCTATACTTCTTTTCTTGAACTATCTCATTGAAGTATTTCTCTATATAGCCTTTATATTTTATAGCTGAAGAGATAGAAGAAACTGCCAACATAGCCTTGGCTGTTCCTCTGATGTTATGATATACTGCTGAAACCAATCTTTTTACAACAAATTGAGATATGGCTTCAATCCGTTGAGGGTTACTATAGATTTTCTTTTTTCTGATGGAGTATTTTCTACCTTCTTCATCAATACCTGTATTAGTACCACTAGGAATATCTTCATAGCCTGTATCTCCTTCAAAACCTTCTAATTCATTGTCAGGGATTTCAAAATACATTTTAGCTGAAACAGGTACTATACCTTTAATGGGATTAAGGATATAGCCATCTTTGATAGCTTCTTTCATGGTGTAACTATCAAAAGGAATCCAAATTTTCTCTGCCTCAGCATATTTATTAAATTCTCCAAATCTGGCTAAAGTAATATCACTTGGAGTAGCTGTAAATCCTATAATTAGATTCTTCTTGGTTTGCTGTTTCTTGTAGGCATCATTATTGTCAAAGCTACTTTGTAACTCATCAAATATGCTAATCATTTCCTCATGTTGGACACCACTGTTACTCCTATGGATTTCATCTATGAGAAAGGCGATTCTTAATTTGGAAAGTTTTTCTACAATATCACTGGACAATACATCTTTAACGGTTGAGAATTTTTGAACATTGACAACTACTATTCTTCGCTCACTTTTCAATGCCGCTATGAAGCTCTTTTTATCCGATGCTTCTATGAACATACTTTTCTGAATATTCATGTTGTGCATCTTGGAATCTAACTGATCCCTAAGTTGCAGTCTATCAACCACCAGCATAATCTTGTCGTAGATATACTCTCCATCTTTTCTTAAATCCTTTAGTTGAAGTGCTGTCCAACCTATGATATTACTTTTACCAAACCCTGCTGCATATTGCATCAGTAAGGAATAAACGTGCTTGTTGTTTTGATATTTAAGCCTTTTATTAATGAGGTCTTTAATTTGTTCTTTACCTAGACCTTTCTCTTTGAGTTCAGTTCTTAGTTTATTGATGAGATAATCTGGCTCATTTTCATGTACTAAGAACTCATCAATCTTGTTCATTACCTTATCTGTACCATATTTCTGCTTGGGTCTTGGAGCTATTAATTTACCATCATTGTGTTTGTACTCTTTGACTTTACTACCCTCTTTTTTTATAAGTTCTCTTTCAATGAAATTATAATATAGGATTTCTTTTTCTATCATTTTTTTACCGTAAAGAATCCTGAAGGTATCTTCAAATTGTTCTGTCCTTAGAGCTTCTTTATTGATGATAGGATAAGGCTTGAAGTTCTTGTGTAGCTTTTTCTCGTATTCGCTGAAATCATAACTTCCTGACTGACTGATGGATTTTATATCATCAAAGTGTTGGCTGATATTCCTGATGATATAGGTTTCTGATACATCTGTAGCGGTGATATGGATGGCCTTTTCAAAGACTTTAAGAAATGTCTTTCTAATGGACTGATTGAGGTCATTGAGTTTGGCTATTTTCAAATATTCCTCTACTGCTGTCAAGTAATCTTTAGCTATCTTTTTCCTTCCATTCTTTCTGGCTGATTGATTATTGTAGTTGCTTTTCAGTTCACTATATCCTAGATAAATACCATTGAGAAAAAAGGTAATATCAGGTCTAAATGAAAACTTTACTCTGCCTTCATGCTTGAATGTATAGGGTAACTCTTGGACTACTGAATATATGTTTTCATCAAATAGTTTATCCTCATGTGCTTCACTTCCACTAGGGTAGAATAGATGTAGTTTAATACCTTTAAAAGTAATGGACTTATTGTTGTTGATGAAAATAGCCATATTCTTTTCAGATGAAATACGCTTATCCAGAAAGGATAATAATTCATCCATCAATTCCTTTTCACTATTGAATTGCTTCAATAGCTTTCTATAATTCTTCTTATTAAGGGCTGTTTCTGATAGAAAATAAGTCCTCAAAAGAAGTTGGCCTTGCTTTTACCACCTGGTACTTTAAACCATCATTCCTATCACAGATGAAATTGATTAGGTCT
>JAHDBK010000359.1 GCA_020630455.1 Saprospiraceae bacterium | reverse complement strand
TTTACCTAAAAAAGCTTCCATATTAGATAACACTTCATTATAATACTGCATAGCATCCGCTTTATTTCTAAAGCGTCTCACTATCAACAAAGGCGTTTTATTACTACCAGAACCTAAGTTGATACTATTTGAAGAATAATTTTTACCACTGTGGTTCGCTCCATTATATTCGTTCACACTGATTTTAGCATCTTTTAATTGGTCTGCTTCATCTAAAATAGCTATGAAATAATGCGATTTATCATCTTCAAGGACAAAATTACCTTTCTTGGACTTGCCTTTATCCTCTTTTGGAGTATCTATAGTTTTGTCATCACCTCTATTATTATCAATATTAGCAGACAAACTTGATTTGACCCCTAAAAGTCTTAGGATTTCTTTTGCTTTCTTGCCTTCTGGTTCAGCACCATACTTGGCAACTACTTCTTTAAGAGCAACGACATAGGTTTCTTTTCCAGCGATATTTCCTTTACACATAGCACCAAGTAAGGCAAACTTAGCAATCAAATCATGATTATCGCCATACTTCTTTTCTGCTTCCTCAATTCTATCATAAGCTTCTTTATATTTTCCTTTATTAAACAATACATAAGTAGCATCGTAAAAATTGCTTATTTCTTTTCTTTCTGCTTCCGTAGCTGCTAAGAAATTAGGGTCTGTAAGGACTCTAGCATAAGTAGTATTAGGGAATTCTGATGTTATTTTATCATAATAATATTTAGCTTTGTTTGCATTACCAATTTCATTATATGCCAAATATAAATGATAATAGGCTTCTAATTTCTTAGGCGTATCTGGATAACGTCTTAATAATTGATCTTCCAATGCATCAATAGCCTTATTGTTATTTTGGATTTTATCTCTAAATGCAATACCTAAATTGAGCATAGCATCTCTAATCTTATGATTGACCGCTGTTAATTCTTCAGGAGTAGAAGGAACATCTTTAAATACATCTTCTACTTGTTCTTCTGTTAGATTTTCAGCGACATCTTCAGGAGCAGCTTCTTCATCAAAAATATTGCCTCCTTTTTTATTGGAACGCCTCCAATTATCTTCAAGGCTTCTAGACCCCCATTTCTTTTCAAAATTCTTCTTTCCTCTCTTTAATTCTCTATCATTATAAGCAAAGAAATTAGACTTTTTAGCTCCAATCAAATTGGTACTTCCTCCAGTGGTAGTAGGTTTTGCTGAAGCATTATTTTCTTTTGCTTTTTCTTTCTCTCTTAGAATTTTAACCGCTAATTTTCTACGTTCAGCATCACTCATAGCATAAATATTTAAAAGGGAATCATTCAATTGAATAATTTCAATATTTTTGGCTATTTCAACTAAATTATTGGCTCTTCTTTGAATTCTATCAATACGCTCATCAGTAGTATTAAAAACGGTCAATGTACTATCATAATAATGCTTTGAAGCCACATATTCTTCTTTATCATAAAACAAATCAGCTAATAGCAAATAAGACTCTGCTTTTTGTGTTTGGTTATTTACATTATATTTTAATGAATTTTTAAGTGCTGCTATTGCTTCATCTTCATTATTAGATTTTAAATGTACTTGAGCTAAAGTATAATAAATTCTATCTTTATACTCTGTATTCTTAATGTCTTTCAACATTCTATTGAGTTTTTTAACAATCTCGGATGCTGTCTCTTTACCAGACAACCAAGCATTGGTCACTAAACTCAATTTAGCATTGAATTCCATATCGTATTTTGGATTATTCTTCAATACGCGTTCAAATGAAGCATATGCTTCATTTTCTCTTCCATTATTTTGATGTATTTGAGCAATAATATAGGCAATACGAGCTTTTTCTCTCTTTTTACTAGCTCCTTCAAAAGCTTCTTCCAAATATTCAAGTGAACTATCATATTCTTTTTGTTTTAAATAAGAATATGCTTTTATTAATGCTAAATCATCGAATACGTCTTTATGAGTTTTAGCATCATTTTTCATACGAGTAACTATCAAATCCGCTGCGTCATACATCCCTCTTTCAATAAAAGTACGAGCTAACCAAACCCAACCTTCTTCATAAGCAGGTCTTTTTTCAAGGGGGTATTTTTCAGGTTTTTCTTCTTCTTTTCCATTTTTGCCTTTCTTCTTTTTCTTTTTCTTCTTTTTCTTTTTCTTCTTTTTTCCAGCGTTCTTTTTCTTTTCCAAAGCAGCTAAGCTGAATTCATCTACTAGATATTCAAACGCTTCTTGTGCCCCTTCATAATCTTTTTGAAGATAACGCATTTTACCTAATAACAAATAGCAATCATCCGTCCAATCACCTTTTCTATGTAATTTTACAACGACTGTTACTTTCTGTACTGCTTCTTCTATTTGACTATCAAATGTTTTTTGTTGGTCCGAAGCAACATATTTATACAAAGGTAGAACAGTGTTATAATTATCTTGATAACCGTCCTCTAATCCTAAGACTACTTCTTTATAAATTTCATTAGCGTTAAAATAACCATTGTAATGAGAGGTTAGATTGTGATAAGTTCTACCCGCTAGAGATAACTTATTTTTATTTTTTTTAGTTACACATGACGAAAAAGTCATGAAAAACATGGTTAAGAATAATAATGCGAAATACTTTTTCAAAATATTAATATTTTTATAAAAATAAACTTATGTAATATAAGACGTTATTATAGTAATAAAAGATGCTATAAATAAAAAATTGGTTTGTTTTAATCTTTTAATAATATAAAAAAGAAAAACATTGGCAATTCAAAATAATAAAGAAAAATTGTTATTTTTAATTAAAAAAAATCAAATTTTATAATTTATTATTTTTTTTCAGAATATAAAAATACAAAGACTTATTTATATTTTCTTTGAATATTAATAAACCAACGTATTTTTGTACCACAAATTATAAACCAAATTTGATTTAAGAGTGCAAATTTACAAATCAAATTACAAATTTTAATATATAATAAACAATTTAAAGTACTTAGTACAATGTCAGTAGATAATAAAGAGCAGCAAAGTTGGTACGATAAGCTACAACATACTTACCGTCTTGTAATTATGAGAGACGAATCTTTTGAAGAAGTGGGCTCTTATCGTTTAACTAGATTGAATATTTATTTACTTCTAAGTTCATTAGTTGTAACGATTGCATTTTTTATTATCCTTTTTATAATTTTTACTCCATTAAAAGAAATAATACCTGGTTATGGTGATGTCAATTTAAGAGACGATGCAGAAAAATTAGCAAAACAAGTACAATTATTACAAGAACAACACAAAGCAGATAGTACTTATATCGCTAGTGTTCAAAGAATATTTAGTGCCGATTATGAAATTGCTGAAAATGAAAATGAAGAAGGAGGTGAAATTGAAATATCTCCAGATGACTTGAATTTAGAAAGAATAGAAGAAGACGAAGAACTTAGGAACGAAGTAGAAAGCAATGAACCTCTAATAGAAGTACCAGAAAATGACGAAGAAGTTAATTATACCGTTCAAAGAAGCATCCCACTCGAACAAATGTTTTTTGTATCTCCTGTCAAAGGAGATATAAGTTATGGATTTCGTCAAGACAAAAGGCATTATGGCATAGATATTTTAGCTCCTAAAAACACAGCCATAAAAGCAGCAATGGAAGGCATTGTGATTCAAGCAGATTGGACATTAGAAACAGGAAACACCATTGCTATACAACACAAAAATAATCTTATCACTTTTTACAAACACAATTCTGCCTTGTTAAAGAAGGTGGGAGATACGGTTCAAGATGGAGAAGCTGTTGCAATAATAGGAAATACAGGAACCTTATCTAGTGGTCCTCACCTTCATTTTGAGCTTTGGTATAACGGAAAACCCATAGACCCTCAAGAATACATCTCATTTAATTAATCTCAAATAGCCTGTCACTTAAAATTGCATTATGAAATTAATACTTACGAATTATAAGTATTAATTTTATTATTTAAATAAAAATTATAATACCTTTGTAGTTTAAACTTTATATATTTGTTAATTAATTTATAGTTAAAGTATAATATATAGTTTAATTTTACATTATATTAATAAAATAACCATAAATACTTGAATCGCCCTAAGAGAAAACTTTAGTACACACTAGTAAAAAATTTAAACATGTTTGGAAAAAAATCAAATACAGATAATAAATCAGGAAAAAATGTTTCATCTTCTCCTCTTGGTGCTTTGAACAGTATCGTTCAAGGAACAAATATTGAAGGAGATATACAGTCAGAAAGCGATATTAGAATTGATGGCACTATAAAAGGAAACTTAAAATGTAGTGCAAAAATCATCATTGGTTCTACTGGAGTAATTGAGGGAGAGATTCACAGTAAAAATGCCATAATAGAAGGTAAATTTACAGGAACATTAAATGTTGCAGAACTATTAAATGTAAAGCAAACTGCTGAAGTAAGTGGTGAAATTTATACTAATAAACTAATCGTTGAATCAGGTGCTTTATTTAATGTAAGCTGTAAAATGGGTGCTCAGCATACCAAATCTAGTTCTCACAAACCACATGGAGCAGGAAAAGAAATCAGAACAGGAAATAACCAAGCAGAAAAAAAGGCTAGCTAAAAAAAATAGTTATAGTGATTATTCTGAGTTTTTGGGCATTGTGTTCCAAATGTTTGTCATTATTACTGCCTTTGTGTTA
>JAHDBK010000358.1:1992-4658 GCA_020630455.1 Saprospiraceae bacterium | reverse complement strand
TATCAATCAATACAATTTTTGAAATCGCTCCTGGATTTAAACTTTCTGAAATATAAACCTGCCTTACATTCTTTATCGCATTTTTGTATTTTACCCTGATATACTCACTTCCTGAATCCTCTTTTTTAGGTACCCATGCCCAATGACTCAAATTCTTCGGTCCTATAGCGTTTGGAGCTCCAATTACTTGAACAGCATTATAGTAGTTGTCCTTAGATTTTTCACTTTCATACTGACTTGAATAAGAGACTACTTCATCTGCCCAATATATTTTAGCTTTTTGGGCTGAAATGTTAATATTAATCAATAGAATTATGGCTATAATGTTAACTAATTTCATTGTATAAAATATTTTTTTCAAATATAATGATAAAATTTAGTATTTCGTAATAACATCTAATGAGTAAAGCGTATTGAGTAAATTTATGAAATTTGATACGAGATAATGTCTGTTTGTTTTTGTTAGATGAATAAAAACAAATTAATTTAATGTTAATAATTTGAATAAAAATTGTATCTTATGTTAATTTAATGTAAATTTGTGGTAAAATTATTATTTATTCATTTAAATGAAAATGATTATGGCAAAGACAATTTATAAGGAAAAGCAAAAAATGAGAAGATGGGACGTACTTGCCTTATTGGGATTTTTTCTAATAGGATTATCTTATAGATTTATAGAAACACTGATTTACGATACAGATAATATCAATATATTGATGATGTATTTACCTTGGATGGTGTTATTAGGAGTTTCTATTTATTATTTTTTAAAAATAGAATTAGCGGTTAAGATTACTGATGATTATATTGGTATGAAATACGGTCCTTTTCAAAACAAACAACACAAAATCAAGTGGGAAGATATTTCTAATTGTGAAGTAATTGAAACACCAGAATTGGCTCAATGGAATGGTTGGAATGTACACTTTAGTAGAGAAAAAGTATATAGTGTCAATGGAAAAAATGGTATTCATTTACGTACTAATGAAGGTGAAGAATACTTCATAGGTTCTAGAAGACTTGGAGAACTTAAAAAAATTATAAAAGATAAGTTTAAAAAATAATTTTATAAAATTGATGATTTTAGAACTGTTGCAATGTATATTGCAGCAGTTTTTTTATGTATATGAATTTTATGAAACAGTATAAAACAATATATCACCTTCAAAATTACCTTAATAAACAAAAATCACTAGGAAAAAGCATTGGTTTTGTGCCTACTATGGGAGCATTACACGATGGTCATTTGACGCTTATTAGAGAATCTAATAAACATTCTGATATTACTTTGTGTAGTATTTTTGTCAATCCAACACAATTCAATAATACAGAAGATTTGGACAAATATCCAAGGACAGTAGAAAAGGATTTGGAGATGTTGAAAGGTGAAAACTGTGATGCTGTATTTTTCCCATCTGTGAATGTGATGTATCCACCTGAACAGGACAATTCATTTCATATTGATTTTGGACAACTCGACAAAGTCATGGAAGGAGCACATCGCCCTGGGCATTTTGCTGGCGTAGCACAAGTATTGAAACGTTTTTTAGACATCATCAATCCTTCGACCATGTATATGGGACAAAAGGATTATCAGCAAGTCGCCATTGTCAAGGAATTATTGAAACAAATCCAATCTCCTACTCAATTGGCTATGGTTACAACCGTTAGAGAAAAAGATGGATTAGCGATGAGTTCTCGCAATGTAAGATTAACAGCTAAAGAAAGAAAAATAGCTCCCTTAATTTCTAAAACACTATTTGATGCTCAATCAAAAATTAATACACATTCCATTGTAAATATCAAAAAAGAAGCATTAAAACAACTAGACATTCCAGAATTTACGGTTGAATATTTTGAAATAGCAGATGGCGATAGCTTACAAGCAATAAATGATATTAATCAATGCAGTTCTGCTGTCGCATGCACCGCCGTTCACTTAGGAAAAGTACGATTGATTGATAATGTTATTTTGAAATGATAAAGAAAACTCTTTATTAATATCTAATATCTAGTACCCATCATCTAACATCTAACATCAATTTCCTTTTGTTAGCAAATAAAATCGTATCTTTGCAGTCGTTTTTAGAAAACGACTATTTTATTAATATCAATAAATTATAATTAACGATGCAAAATGTGTCTAATTTAAATTACAAAGTAAAAGATATTTCCCTAGCAGATTGGGGAAGAAAAGAAATCGAATTAGCAGAAGCTGAAATGCCAGGTTTAATGTCACTACGTGATAAATATGGCAAAACCAAACCTTTAAAAGGGGCGAGAATTGCTGGTTGCCTTCACATGACTATTCAAACGGCTGTTTTAATCGAAACATTAGTGGAATTAGGTGCTGATGTTACTTGGTCTTCTTGTAATATCTTTTCTACGCAAGACCACGCTGCTGCTGCTATTGCTGCTGCGGGTGTTCCAGTATTTGCTTGGAAAGGAATGAACGAAGAAGAATTCGATTGGTGTATCGAGCAAACACTTCATGCTTTTAAAGATGGGCAACCATTAAATATGATTTTGGATGATGGTGGAGATTTAACCAATATGGTTTTAGACCGTTACCCTGAATTGGTAAAAGATATTAAAGGGATTAGTGAAGAAACAACAACAGGTGTTCACCGTTTATATGAAAGAATGAAAAATGGTACTTTGCC
>JAHDBK010000358.1:0-1940 GCA_020630455.1 Saprospiraceae bacterium | reverse complement strand
ATACGGTTGTAAAGAATCTTGTGTTGATGCTATTCGTAGAGCAACAGATGTAATGATGGCAGGTAAAGTAGCTGTTGTTGCTGGTTATGGTGATGTTGGAAAAGGGTCTGCCGCTTCATTAAGAGGTGCAGGTTGTAGAGTTATCGTTACTGAAATTGACCCAATTTGTGCTTTACAAGCAGCAATGGATGGTTTCGCTGTTAAAAGAATGGAAAATGCTTTACAGGATGCTAATATAGTAGTAACAGCAACAGGAAATAAAGACATTCTAAAAGCAGAACATTTCAAAGCGATGAAAGACAAGACCATTGTTTGTAATATCGGACACTTTGATAATGAGATTGATATTGCTTGGTTGAATTCTAATCACGGTGATTCTAAAATTGAAATCAAACCTCAAGTAGATAAATATACCGTTGATGGAAAAGACATCATCGTTTTGGCTGAAGGACGTTTAGTGAACTTAGGTTGTGCTACTGGTCACCCTTCATTTGTAATGTCTAATTCATTTACTAACCAAACTTTAGCTCAATTGGAGTTGTGGAATAACACAGACCAATACAAAAACGAAGTATACATGCTTCCTAAACATTTAGATGAAGAAGTAGCACGTTTACACTTAGCTAAAATTGGCGTTGAATTAGAGGAATTAAGCCAAGAACAAGCAGATTATATTGGTGTTAAAAAGGACGGTCCTTTCAAGCCAGAATATTATAGATACTAGACTAAAAGATTATAGATTTTAGACTATACTTAAAAGCATTCTAATCATTTTGATTAGAATGCTTTTTTTATATTAAAAATAAAGAAAATCCTTTATTTTAATATAAAAACTAAAAGCGACAACCTGCCCCTAATGCAATATATTCTGCTACTGAAAGATGGGATTTTAAATAAACTGCTACAAAAAATTGTCCTTTAGATTTTTTGAGTTCAGGTAAATAATACCTTACAGATAGTTTATTATAAATGGGCAAGGGAATTTTATCTCCTTGATGTAGGTACACACCTGTAAGTAGATAAATACTGATATTTCCAAACATGATTTCATCTGCTACAAAAAAAGTCAATCTATATGCAGCTGACCTCAATTCTTTTTCTGTTAAACCTTCATATATATGATTGATATAGTGATAAACACCAACATTATATTCTGTTTCTATTCCAAACACCATTCTATTGACAGCGTTGAAATGAAACTCTGGTCCTAAAGAAGCAATATAAACAGGGAAACGAGGGCCTCCATTCGCTCCAGTTTCTCTATACGCCATATCTAAATGTAATTGAAAACCCCAACGTTTTTTTGGTATATTTATGAAATCTTCATCCCATAAAAATGCTTCTCTTTTGACAGCATTAGGAATAAATCGCATACCGATTAAGCCAGATACGGTATTGATGCCATAATTGGGTTTTTGAGCAGAACCATTTGAAAAATGAGTCAACCCAATTCCAGTTTGTATTCTCCAATTTTCATTAATATCATAGCCACCCACAAACCTAAATGCAGTGATATTATTCAATGCAGAACCTAAAAAATTCGCTGTAGGATTATGTACTTCATTATAAAACTTAGTAAAATATCCTAAGCCTGTTCCTACTTGAAAATCAATAAATCCTTTAGGTTTTCTAAGTAATGGCAAACTTAAATTTGGCATAATACTAAATGATTGTCCCAATACCTCAGCATCACCTGAGTGATAATATACTAAAGCTAAGCCCAAAGTTGGATACCGTTGATATTGAGACCACTTATCTTTGCCGTAAGTTTGAAAAAATACATTAGTTTCCCAAGCATAGCTTATATTGTGTACATCATAAAGTACCTTGTCTGTATGTTTTGCAATTTTACCTATGTGAAAATTATTTTCAATTCCCCAATTTGTTGGTACTTGAGCAAGGACATTAAGAGAAAAAAAACATAAAAAGATAAAGATTAC
>JAHDBK010000357.1 GCA_020630455.1 Saprospiraceae bacterium | reverse complement strand
AACTCAATGAGGAACAAGTATGGATGATGAAGCAACTAGCCGTCATGCCACCTAGATTTCATAATAGAGAACAACTGAATTCCCTTCTATGTACAAAAGAGAGGAAAAAAGAAGATATATTCCACACCTGCAAAAGCCTACACCAAGCAGGTTGGCTCATCTATAATCAAGATGATGTTGCCTTCAAACTACATCCCATCTTATTAGAACTCATTCCAGAATATTTTAATATAAATATTGATGATATTCGTGAGCATTTATATAATTTGAATGAATTATTAAAATATAAGGCAGGTTATAATTTCTTAGATAAAGTGCCTTGGATGGATAATGGAGAACAAATCTTAGAAATTTTTAAAGATGTAGGAGATAAAGGAATTGCTTTTTTGTGGGATAATGTTTCATTAATCTATCAAGATTTAGGTAATTATAAAGAGGCATTAGGATATCAATTAAAAGCTATTAAAATAGGAGAAGAAATATTTGATGCAAATCATCCTAATTTAGCAACTTTTTATAATGATGTTTCATCAATCTATCAAGATTTAGGTAATTATAAAAAGGCGTTAGAATTTCAATTAAAATCTATAGAAATTGGTAAGCAAATATATAAAGAAAATCATCCTCAATTAGCTGTTTTTTATAATAATGTTTCATCAATCTATCAAAATTTAAGAAATAATGTAAAAGCATTAGAATATCTGTTGAAATCTATCGAAATAAAAGAACAGATATATGAAGAAACTCATCCATCTTTGGCAAATTCATACAGTAATATTTCTTTATTATATAATGAAAGATTAAATGATTATGAAGAAGCTATTCATTTCCAATTAAAAGCTATAAAAATTAGAGAAAAAACTTTAGAACATAATCATCCAAGTTTAGGAACATCATATTGGATATTAGCTACTATCTATTATAAAAATAATGAATTACAAAAGGCTTATGAATATATTATCAAAGCAGATGAGATATTGACTAAAGCATTACCTCAAGGACACCCAAGGCTACAAAATTTAGCTGGTTGGAAAGTGGCAATCCTCCAAGCCTACAACAACAAATAAAGGGCATCCTAAGACGCCCTTTAATATTGTGTTTTTAATAAAATATTCTATTTCAAATCAGATAAAATAGTAGCTAAGGCATCCATACCTTCTTTAGAGTTGAAATAATTAAAATGATTACTGCCGATAGCATCAATATAATTGACCAAATCAGAATCAGGAAGCCCTTGTTGGCTACTGAGAGCGACTACGGCATCACTTTTTCCTTTGAAAAGGAGGTCGTCAAGTGCTTTTTCCTTGTAGCGTTTGAGGATTTTTTTGTAGAGTTTAGTTTCCTTTTTATCATAATTAGTGGCTTTTTTATAATCACCAGAGACAATAGTATAAGGAATACCAACAGAAGAATCCTTCAACATTTTAGTAATATCAGAACCTACTTCGAGTTGTTCAAGGGAAGTTTCCATCTTAGTCCAATATTTAGTAGCGAACTTCATTACAGTAGTAATGACTCCAGACATAGGGATAAAATTAATCGCCTTGCCCAAGCCCATACTGACTAAGTCGTAAACATTCGCCAAAGGAGAACCCAAATTAGGCGTTCCTACCATAATGAAATGCGATATGACCGCATTACCTCCTAGTTGTTCTAAATAATAACGAGAAATCAAACCTCCCATAGAATGAGCCACGAGGTGCACCGTTTTGCCATGTCCAGCCTTTATACCAACGGCTTCGAGTTTTTCTTTAAACAGTTCCGCATTTTGCTCTATCGTAGTTCCTAGACTTTCATAATCGAATCCTAAAATGAGGTCATAGCTCTCTTTTAGTTTTTTGTTTTCTTTAAAAACATCAAATTTGTCAGCAGATTCGCCTATGATACCATGAGTTACAATTAAGATTCTTTGGGTACTGTCTTCTTGTATCTTTTGCTTAATTTCGCTTACTTCAGTATTTTGTTCTACTTCTTCTTTGCTAATGATTACTTCAGAAAGAAGGGGATAAGCGGCCTCCAATTTGACAACCTTAGTCCTTAGTAATTCGCTAAAATAAATCTTGATAGATTTACCAAGTCCTTTAGTCACTACCTCCGTTGCACTTGGCAATTGTTCTATATGAATAGTATCTCCTTTCATATAACCTATAGGGTAAAGGAGTCCGTCATCTCCATAGGCAAAAGGCATGATGTGAGCTCCATCTTTTTCCTTCATTTTGAGGAGTAGTGGATTGTCTTTGTTGACATTGTCTGCTCCTTGTACATTATGTAATTCCAATACATTGGAAACATTATCTCCTTTAGTAGCGAATGGTGTTAAATTAACGGAGTTGAATAGCTCCGTTCCTAAAATCATATTAGGAGAAGGAGCACCCATCCCCTTGGTAGCCGTGTGTTGAGTAGTAGAAATACGCACTTTTTCAGCAGATAGACCCGAAGGAGCGATAATTTCAACATTCTCATTCAAACTCTTTTGCTGATTATCTGCGATACTCATTCCATCTGTTGGTCTGATGATGTTGAAATTAAGGTCAATTGTCGTCCAATCTCTTTCATTTTTCTTAGACTTTTTCTTCTTGAAACCAAAACCTTTTTCTTGAACTCCTCTTGTTATTTCTTCAATATTCCTTTTCATTTCTAATTCCAAATCATCTTGATTGAAATTGTTGAGTTTGAATTCATCAGTAGAAATGAATATTTTGATTTGGTTTCTAATTTCATTTTCTCCCCAAGACAAAACTTCTTCAGGGAATTGAAGCGGAATGATGGTATAATCATAGCCATCATGGAGCAATTTCATGGGATAAGGCTCATCGTCTTTACCGATTTCTTTGATAGGCATGAGCATATCCGTAACACCATATTTTTCATTGAGGAATAAGGCTCCTATCCAAAGATTTTGATTGCTATTATTTTTAATTTTTAATGAAAAAGCAGGGTCAATCCAGTCCTCATCTTCATAATTATAGACAAAATCATGTACTCCATTGATATCAATGCGTTCTTTCTTGATGATTTTGACATTGTCTTCGTGTTCCAAAATATCTTCAAAAACAATATCCACTTTATCTTCTAATCGCATGAAGGCATTAGGGTTGGATAGTTCGCTGACGTGTTCCCAATGTTGTACTTTATTGACATTATCTAAAAATAAATGAATAGATTGTTGGGCACCAGCACTATTCACATCAATTGATTTGAATACAGGACGTTCTGCATCAGGTCTAATCAGTTGTAATTGATTATTATTAATATGAATATTATATTGTTGATTATCATCAACAATCCAAATGTCATTATAATTTTCATTAATGGTATGGACTAAAATATCTTTAGTATTATCATTGTCAGAATGAGTAATTTTAACCATTAATGGCGTTTCTGGATTCTCTATGTATAGTACATCGTATTGATTTTGAGGATTCATCCAGCTTTTGTAAGATACTTCTGCTTCCCCTGCATAAGTCTTTTCAATTTCAGCTTTTTGATTGCCTTCTTCTGTTTGGCACATGATATAAGCACCTTGTTTGAGTCCATGTACTTCTCCTTGGTTGATGAACCATTTTTGTTTTTCATTTTTATAAAAAACAATGGCATCACTCTTAGATTTTAATTCGCCACTCATAAAATATTGATTGGCATCAAATCCATGGTAAGTGCTATAAAGCGGATGTTGGTGCTTGTATTTGTTTTGAATTTTAGCATTGATTTTACTCAATAATTCATCATAAGTCAACTTATCTAATGGGTTAGATTTCAATGTTTCTAAGAAGCCCCAAGTGAATAATCCTCTTCTCTTATTGCCAATAGTCATTTCTACACTAGACTCATAAGTCCTACAAGAAGACAAAGCAATATGAGGTGCTAGAGGAGGAGTAAACTGCCCTTCTCCTGTTTGGATATAATCTTTAGAACCTTCCAAATCAGAAAGGTGTGCAGGAGTCGGATTAGGGTCAGCCATACGGTGTGTGACAGCATCTTTTCCTCTAGTAATAGAACCCGAGTGACAAGAATCAAAAACGGTCAAGAAATGCACGTCTTTACCATAGGTATATTTCCAAATCAAGTAAGAAATTTCTTTATTACTCAAATCTCTATTGCCTGGTTCTCTACTGTCGTGACAAACGAGGGTTTGCATTTTTCTATCGGTATCCATGTGCCAAAATTCTTTGGGTGAAGGCATTTGGCTACCATGTCCACTATAATATAAAATACAAATGTCGCCATCTTGAACATCTTTAAAAGCATTGTCAAAAGCAGCAATAATGCCCTTTCTCGTTGCTTTTTGATTGACAATAGGCTCAGTGTCGTGGTAATTAATATCGCTTGTTTTACAATATTCTTTAAAAAAGGCTTGCATTGCCATTACATCAGGTACGCAACCTGTTAAGTTATATTGGGGATTTGAATATTCATTTACTCCAATATACAATGGATGAAGTGTTTTCATTTTATTAATTTTTTCAGTTATCAGTTATCAGTTATCAGTTATCAGTTATCAATGAACAATGAACAGTGAACAGTAATCAGTGAACAGTAGTGTAATATCCTATACTTACTAATTTAAATTAGAGGTCACTTGGACGGAATAAATCTTCCATGCTATACCCATCATTAACACCTTTGGTAGTAAAAGAAATGGATTTGTCAACTACTACAACAGGGTCAGC
>JAHDBK010000356.1 GCA_020630455.1 Saprospiraceae bacterium | reverse complement strand
TTTAAAAAATATAATTGGCAAAATAATTGTATTAAAAATAATGTTGATATGATTGAAAACTAAAACCAAACAACATGAGGTTTATAATTACCCTAATAATAATGACTATATGGGCAAATTCTTATGCTCAAGATTACGAAGATATCTATGCCTTGAGCCAAAAAGGTAAAACACTTATCAAGGAAAAAAAATACAAAGAAGCTGTAGCGCCCTTAGCCAAAGCTGTGAAAATTTGTCCTAAGCCTTTAGAAAATACCACTCCAACAGGACAGGTCTGTACCTCTTGCCATTTCAATATTGCCGTATGTGCCTTTCAGTTAGAACAATACGATATGGCTGAAAAAGAGTTGAGCAAGGTCATTGCTGTTTCTCCAAACGATTATGAAAGTTATGCAGAAAGGAGTCGAGCAAGGACAAAAACCTTGAAGTTTAATGAAGCTTTAGCGGATATAGAAAAAGCTTATTATCTCGCTCAAAATGTATGGCATCACCTCATTTCTAATAAAAGATATTGGTTAACACACAACTTGGCGATTGCTTATAGAAATACCCACCAATTTGAAAAAGCATTAGAATATATTGAGAAAGCCATTGCCATTGAAGATCGTGTTGATATTAGAATTGAAAAAGTAAAAATTCTTATAAAACTAGGAAAAGTTGAAGAAGCCGAAACGGAATTAAATACAATTAAAAATAAAGGAACCTCCGTTTCTATGAGTTATACTCAAGGGCTATTAATGATGGCTAAAAAGAACTATGCTCAAGCCATTGTTCATTTTGAAAATGTAAGAGATGTAGAAGAAGATTTCATTTCAGCCAACCGCAATCTAGCATTTTGTTTAATCAAAACAAATAGATTAAAAGAAGCAGAAGAATACATTGTACATTTAAATATATTAAATCAAAATAATTCGAATAGAATGGCAGCAGAAGCGGCTTATCTTCAATCTTTGGTTGATGCTAAAAGAGGAGATTGGCAAAAAGCATTAAAATCAACAGATTATGCCGAAAGTCTTTTGACGGTTTCAGATACCATTCAAGATTTATTGAGTATGCACCGAGCTAATATTCACTATAGACAAGGAGATTATCATGATGCTATTGGAGAATGTCAAAATTTAGTTTTAAAAAATCCAAGAAACTTTGACGCCAATTCATTAATAGCCATTTCCTATCTTGAAATCAATCAAAAACATGAAGCAGGTAATATTTTATCTAGTATCGCACATCAAGGACAAAACCCGATTGTCCAAGCTAGATTAAATTGGTATTTATTTATTATAGGAGAAGAAGAAAAGGCACTGAATCAAATGATGCGTTTGGTTAATCAAAATCCTCAAAATCCAGAAATTCTTTATTATTATGCTGAAATGGCATATCAAACAGGTAAGTTTAATAAAGAAGAGAGTTTATTTAATATCAATAAGTGTATTTCTCTTGACCCATGTAGAGAAGAAGCTTATACATTAAAAGCTAGAATCTTAGTTGAGTTAGGTGATGTCAACTTAGCTCAACAATCAATCAATAAAGCCAAAGATTTAGGTATTCATCACAGTTATTCACTATATAATACGGCACAAATTTATCTAAAACAAAACCAAACTAATATAGCGGAAGATTATATCGATAAAGCCATTGAAGCCAATTATGATGCTTTGAGGTTTCAAAATTTATCTGTTAAGATATTAATGGAAAATAAAAAGTGGAATAATGCTATTGCTTATCTAGATAAAATATTAAAAATATATCCTAATCATGGCAATTCTTTAAAACTAAGAGGAATGGCTTATGCACAAACAGGTAAACTAAATCAAGCAGTTAAGGATTTACAAGGGGCATTGCTTAAAAATAATAATGATGCAGAAATTCATTTAGAATTAGCTAAAGTATATCATACAAAAGGAAATTATTCTGCAGCAACAAATCATTATAAAACAGCAGGTCAATTAGACTATCATTATACAGAAGTATTTTATCAATATGGAAGGTTATTCATGGATAAGGAAGATTATAAAAATGCGGAAGCTCAGTTGGATTATGCCTTGTCTCAAGCACAGCAATACAACAATTTTGATAAAATGGATATGCTCTATAATGATTTGGCTTTAACCAAGACACGTTTAAAAGATTATAATGGAGCATTGGGTATTTATAATATTGGAATCGAATCTTATCCAAATGATTTAATGTATGAAAATAGAGCTAAATTATTGACATTGGTAGGAGATAATTCATCAGCTAAAAATGATTATCTAATGGCGATTTCTCTGAATGCTAATAATCCTGAAAATTACTTTAATTTAGGTAAAATACAGAAGAAAGAGACTTTTTATTATGAAGCAGTAGTTTCATTTACTCATGCTATTAATATTAAAATAAAAACTAAAATTAAGGTGCCTGATGATTATTATGAAGAAAGAGGGGAAGCATATTTCTTATCAGGAATGTATAATGATGCTGAAAAAGATTATGTAGAATTACAAAAAAGAAATCCAAGTAATTGGCAACCTTTATATTATCTAGGAAAATGTAAATATGAAAAAGCAGATTATGACCGTGCTATCAGTTATTTTTCCAATGCTATTGTTATTAATAATAAAGAAGAAATAATTTATATTGCACGTGGCGATGCTTATAGTCAAAAAGAAATGTATGGTTATGCTGCCAAAGATTATGGTAGAGCCATTATTCTCAATCCTAAAGAATTGTGCTATAGAAAGAAAAAAGGCCATGCCCATTTAAGAGGGGAAAGTTGGACAGATGCTATCAATACTTATGATGATGCAATTCGCCTTTCCTCTGTTGAATCTATTGCAGTTGAAATTGAGTTTTATCACGCAAAAGGTAGGGCTTATGCAGGTAAAGCATTCAGCGAAGGAGGAAAAGATGCCACTTACCAATTAGCTATTCAGAATTATCAATTGGCATTAAATCAAGAACATATTACAAATGAAGAAAAAACCTATATCATGTTGAATATGATGACTACTTACGAAAAGTGGGGTAAATTAGACGAAATGCAAAATATCAAAAATCAATTGCCAATGCATATAGAATATAAAGAAGAAGCTGTTATTGGATGTTAAATTGAACATTTTTAATAAAAAAGACTTTAGAGTATGTTCAAAAGCAGTTTTTTGAACATACTCTATTTTTATGATTAAAATAAAGAATTTTTGTTATTATACGCATCTGTATTAGATTATTCATTACAACCTTACCACAATTGACTATACTTCAAATCTTTAAAGAAGAACCAAGGTGTATTTTTCAATGTGGATTGGTATTATTTTAATTTTTAAATCAAATTAAATAATTATTTTCACAAACATTAACGCCTTATTAACTGATATTTACATCAAAATCGAATATTTTGCGTTATAATGATGAGAGCATGTTTAAATTTTAATCTTTATGAGAATCAACATATTAAGAACTTGTCTTTATAAATATTTTATTGCTTATCCCGATAAACTCAAAAATATTTATTTCGCCAAAACCTCAATCTATTGATTCTCATTGTGATAAATTTTTAAACATGCTCTAAGGAAATTTCGTCTAAATAATAAAACCGACTTAAGATGAATAAATGGATTTTAAATATTATCGTATTAATGATTTCTTGTACTGTTTCAATGGCACAAGATACAGATACTATTCCTGATGATAATCCCAATATTAAAACTTCTAGCGATTCTTTATTTAGAGTAAAACTAGGTGACGAATGGATGTATGCTATGGTATATCAAGGAGATACGATTTATATGTCTGAAATGGAGGAAGTATCGTTCACCATGCCACGTACTTTCAAGGATGATGAAGAAAAAAGATATTATTATAAGATAAAAAGGAGTGCAGAAAAAGTATATCCTTACGCTGTAAAAGCGATTAAAATATACCAAGAAACCAAGGAGGAAACTGAGGGCATGAAAAAGAGAAAAAGCAAAAAATATACAAAGCAAAAAGCTAAAGAACTCAAAGAAGAATTCGAAGCTCCCTTGAGAAAATTAACTAAAACTCAAGGCAAAGTACTCATCGCCATGATTGAAAGAGAATTGGATGTTTCTTTTTTCCATGTATTGAAAGAAGTAAGAGGTGGTTTTACTGCTAGCTATTGGAATACCTTAGGGAAAATGTATGGCTATAAATTAAAGAAGAAATACGACCCAGAAGATGACCCCATTATGGAGGCTGTTCTTTCTGGTTATGATATTAATTTTGAAGATTAATCTCTTTCTAATTTATGTAATGAATGGGTAGTCCACGCTCTTGGTTTATCAGCGAATAATTGTTTTGTTTTTGCCCATGTATTATTAAATAAATCAGAATGCCTGTATTCATTCAATAAATCTTCGCTTTCCCAAATACTAAAAGTAAAAAATATATTTTTTTCTTTAGATTGTAATAGTTCTACAGAATAACAGCCCTTACTATTTACAATTTTATCTTTACTCTCTTCGAAGATTTTTTTAAAATCTTCTATCGCATCTTCTCTAAATGTTAGTTGTACTATTCTTTTAATCATTAATAATGAATAATTTAAGATTCTTGCTAAAAAATAAAAAGCATTATTTTAAGAAAATAATGCTTTTTATAAAGAATACTCTTTATTAAGTGTTACTTTTTTTTAGGATTTTTACCTCCTACTAAGTAATCTTGTAATTCTTTTAATTCATCCC
>JAHDBK010000355.1 GCA_020630455.1 Saprospiraceae bacterium | reverse complement strand
TATTCTAATCCTCAACGTCCTTATACTCAAAAATTAATCGCTGCAATTCCTAAAGGAAAAGTAGAAGATATTGAAACAAGAGTGCATGGAAAATTTAAATCACCTAATTGATAATAAAGAAATTTTGTTATAAAATGAGTCAGAGTACTCAATACTCAACACTCAACACTCAATACTCAATACTAATTATGTCAGATATTTTTGATAAAATAAAAGAATTAACAGAAGAAATTGAAAATTCATTAGTTCAATCAGTAGAAGAAATTGAACAATTTAGAATAAAGTATTTAGGTACTAAAAATATCATTAAACCCCTTTTTGGAGAGATAAGAAATGTAGCTAATGAGCGTAAAAAAGAATTTGGACAAGCAGTCAATGCCTTGAAGCAAAAAGCAGAAGCTAAATTCGACGGATTTAAAGAAGAATTAGAAGCAAATGCTTCTGATGAAGAAGCCAAAAGTATTGATTTAACCGCTCCAGGCATTGCAGAGCAGCTAGGTTCTCGTCATCCTGTTTCTATTGTGATGAATAGAATGGTAGAAATTTTTAGTAGAATTGGTTTTAATGTAGCTCAAGATAGAGAAATAGAAGATGATTGGCATAACTTCACCGCATTAAACACTCCAGAAGATCACCCTGCTCGTGACATGCAGGATACTTACTACCTTTTGAATGACCCTGAACGCCTTTTGCGTACTCATACATCTTCAGTTCAAGTACGTGTGATGGATTATCAAAAACCACCAATTAGAGTGATTTGTCCAGGTAGGGTATATAGAAATGAAACGATTTCAGCGAGAGCACATTGTCAATTCCATCAAGTAGAAGGATTGTATATAGCAGAGAAAGTTTCTTTTGCTGATTTAAAACAAACCATAGAATATTTCGCAAAAGAAATGTTCGGACACCAAACAAAAATTAGGGTTAGGCCATCATTCTTTCCTTTTACTGAACCTAGTGTAGAAGTAGACGTATCTTGCTTTATTTGTGGCGGAGATGGTTGTAATGTATGTAAATATACTTCTTGGGTAGAAATAGGTGGTTGTGGTATGGTAGACCCTAAAGTATTAGAAAATTGTGGTATAGACTCTGATAAATATACAGGCTTTGCTTTCGGTATGGGAGTAGAACGTATCGCTATGCTCAAATACCAAATCAACGATATTCGCTTATTATTCGAAAATGATGTAAGATTCTTACAACAATTTGAAGCTGGTTTATAATATTTAATTTTCAGAAATTTCTGAAAATTAAATATTGCCCTTCTGGGGTTTATAAATTTATTTAAAAAAATCTTAAACTTTCAACCATTTAACTTTAACAACTGTTTAATTTTTTAATAGGGAAAAATTCTTTATTAATCACGTACATTTGTATTCATTTTTACGTTATAATTATAATAATATTCAAATAATAAAGAATTTTCTTTATTATTTGAATGAAAATCCCTTTTAAAGAATATTGATTAATATGCGTTTTAATTTACTTACCATACTTTTAATCTCTTTTATAAGTTATAATACTTATGCACAACCAAGTAATGATGGTTGTGAAAATCCTATCGAAATAACCAATTTATCAAACTGGTGTTCCAATTTTGGAGCTTATACGAATGTGGCAGCGACGGATTCTGGCTTTAGCCCAGCTACATGTATGACCAATGGTAATAATGATGTTTGGTTCAGCTTTGTGGCTATTGCTCCAGATGTTACCATTACAGTCGTTGGAAATAATTCAGGTTCAAGCGGTGGTACTTTAAATCAACCAGAAATAGCATTGTATTCCAATAATTGTGGAGGTACATTGAGCCAGTTTGGTTGTGTTTCTAATTCTACAAGTAGTAATATAGCAGAATTATACGAAGGAGGACTAACAGTAGGTCAAACCTATTTAATAAGAATTGATGGAAGAAATAGCAATACTGGAACATTTCAGTTGTGTTTGAATAATTACAATCCTCCTGTTCTTCCTGGTGGAGATTGTGCAACTCGTTCTTACTTATGTGACAAATCATCATTTACCGTTCCTTCAATTTCAGGAGTAGGTTCTAATGGTAATGAATTGAATGGTACTTGTCTAGGAGGTGAATCCAATTCTACTTGGTTTGCTTGGACTTGTAGTGTTTCAGGAACTTTGACCTTTACCTTAACACCTACAAATATTTCGGATGATTTAGATTTTGTAATATATGAATTACCTAATGGAGTGAATGATTGTTCAGGTAAATCGCCTCGTATGTGTATGGCGGCAGGAGAGTCTTTTTATCCAAGTCCTTGTATGGGACCGACAGGATTGGCAGAAACATCAAACGATACTCAAGAAGACCCTGGTTGTGGGGGAGGAAATGATAATTGGTTAGCTCCTCTTAATATGACAGCAGGTACTAGTTACGCATTAGCTGTAAATAATTTTACAGCAACAGGCAACGGTTTTTCAATAGAATTTGGTGGAACAGGCGAATTTTTAGGCCCAGAAGCTGCATTTACAACGGATGATGCAGACAATATAATTTGTATGGGTAATTCAGTAACTTTTACAGATGCGTCTACTTCAGAGGTAGGAACAATTGTTGGACAAGCATGGAATTTTGGTGTGGGTGCTAGTCCCACTACTGCAACAGGACCAGGACCTCACACAGTTACGTATAATTCAGTTGGTGTAAAATCAGTTACTTTAACAGTAGAAAATTCCTATGGTTGTATTCTAACTGAAATTACAGATATCCAAGTAGACCCTTGTTGCGATACAGATAATGCAATGCAAATTGATGGCATTACTAATGAATTATTATGTTATGACGACCCTATTGGAATGATAGATGTGAGTGTTACAAGTCCTTTTAATATTCAATCTTATGAGTGGAATACAGGAGCTATGACTGAAGACGTAAACGGATTAACAGGAGGTGATTATACCATTACAATAACGAATCAATTTTGTGAACAAGAGGCAACTTTTAATATTCCTTCTCCTCCTCCTTTTAGTTTTGATACAGTTATGACACTAGCAACTTGTGGTGGTGGAACGGATGGTTCTCTTACTCTTAACGTCAGTGGAGGAACTCCTCCTTATTTATTCGATTGGAATAATGGAAATGGATTTACAACAAATAATGTATACGATAATATCCCTATTGGTTTTTATGATGTGACAGTAAGGGATGCAAACAACTGTGAAAGCATGCTGACTCTTGAAGTAAATGAATTAGAGTTAGAGTTAGACCCGACTGTTGAAGCAGTAACACCTCCTTCTTGCTTTGGTTATGATGATGGAAGTATCCAATTGGTTATTGCTAATGGACAACCACCATTTTTATTTGATTGGAATGATGGAAATGGATTTGTTTCTACTAATACCATGGAAGGTATTGTTAATGCTACATTTTTTGTAGATGTTATGGATGCCAATGGATGTATGGGAGCAGGTCAATTTGAATTAGTAGTAGAACCGCCACCTCTTTTAGAAACGGATTTAGAAGAAGTTCCTGTTAGTTGCTTTGGTGAATCTGATGGACAAATAGTTCCAACAGTAACAGGTGGTACTTATCCATACAATTTTAATTGGAACGTAGGTCAAAATGATTCTATAGCGATTGGTTTACCCGCAGGAGAATATTATGTAACTGTTTTAGATAATAATAATTGTCCCGCTTATGATACTATAGAAGTTACTCAACCTGCAGAATTAGGCATTAATAGTATTGATGTAATAGACGTTTTGTGCTTTGGAGATGAAACAGGTTCTTTGACTGCACATGCATGGGGCGGTAATCCTCCTTATATGTTTAGTATAGATGGTGAAAACTTTCAATCGGATAGTACTTTTTTGGAAATACCTTCAGGTAGTTACAATGTGATGGTTATGGATATGATGGGTTGTTCTTTTTCAGCACCCGCATTTATCAACCAACCAACCGAATTAATTGCAGATGCTGGTCCCGATTTAACAAATGTCTTGGGATATTCTGTACAAATTCAGGGAGGACATTTTCCTCCATTTAAACCAGTTAGTATAGAGTGGTCTCCTAGTGAGTCTTTGAGCTGTACAGATTGTTTTATGCCTTTAGCAAGTCCTGTTGTTAATACAACATATTATTTAACGATTACCGACAATACAGGTTGCGTGGATATAGATTCAATGACTGTTTTCGTTGATGACCAAAGACCAATTTATATACCCAATGCTTTTTCTCCTAATGGAGATGGGTTTAATGATGTCTTCACGGCATATTCTGGTCCAGCCGCAAGTAGAATCAAATCTTTAAAAGTGTTTAGTCGTTGGGGAGAAATGGTTTATAATGGTCAAGATTTAGATATTTTTGATTATAATGGTCAAGGTTGGGATGGCAAGTTTAGAGGTGAATATATGAATGCTTCCGTCTTTGTGTATTTAATTGAAATAGAATTTATTGATGGTTTTGTTGGACTTTATCAAGGAGATGTTACCCTACTGAGATAATATTAGACGTTATTGCGAAAAGTTTTTTATGAAAGATAAATTAGTATTTTTAATTATAGTCGAGGCATTACTCGAAAAGCATAGCCCTAGCTATGGTTGAGAGGAATAACGAAGAATATAATTGAAAAGACAATTTAGCTATAATCAATTTTTCATAATAACGTCTAACTTATACACACTTTCTTCATAAGTCGTTCCACTCTGCTTGGAGTTCCTCTAGGTCG
>JAHDBK010000354.1 GCA_020630455.1 Saprospiraceae bacterium | reverse complement strand
ATTTTGAAAGAGCCTTTTGCTCTGACTCTGCTTCACGTCCTCGCCTTAATAGCTAGGGCTATTAGGCTGCGGGCGTTCATTGATTCAAAACAAAATTCTTATTTCAAAAACTCAATAAATTTATGTTACAGTGTACTAAACGAAAAGTTTTTTATGATAGATAAATTAGTCTTTTTTTTATAGTCGAGTCATTACTAGAAAAGCATAGCCCTAGCTATGTTTGAGAGGAATAACAAAGAATATCATTAAAAAGACAATTTAGCTATAATCAATTTTTCGTAATAACGTCTATTTATTAATAAAAAAATATGCCTCAACTTAAATTTCCATTTGTCAATAATAATGACTACCTTGTTCAGCTATTTAAAATTATTTAAAATTTATTATGAAGAAATTATTCCAAATTACACTAATTGCCATCATTTCCATCTCCATTTTTTCTTGTAAAGCCTCTAAAACAGGAAGTGCTAAGCAACAACAAAAATATTATGACGAAATAGGTCAAGGTATGTGCGATTGTATGAATGATTTAGTGGTACTGATGGATAAGATGGAAGGTTTGGATGAAAATGATGAAGAAGCATTAATCGCTTTAATGGGAGAGCTTCAAAGCATTACTCCTAAAATGGAAACCTGTGTAGATGATTTGGAGAAAAAATATCCTGATTTAGAAGAAGATGAAGCAGGAAAAGATAAAGTGTTAGATGCAATTAAAAGAAAGTGTCCTAAATTACACGATATTATTAAAGATGTAGAATAAACGTTCATAAAAAAAACTAAACTATACTATGTATTTGGAAATCAATTCGGAGAATCCGGATAAAAGAAAAATTAATCAAGTTGTTGAAATCTTAAAAAGTGGTGGGGTGATTATTTATCCTACGGATACTGTTTATGGTTTAGGCTGTGATATTTATAATCAAAAAGCCTTTGAAAAGATATGTAAAATAAGAGGAATTAAGCCCCAAAAAGCTAATTTCTCTTTTATATGTAATGATTTGAGTCATGTTGCTGAATTTACCCTTCCTTTCAGTAATCAGGCCTTTAAAGCGATGAAAAAATCCTTGCCAGGACCTTATACTTATATTTTAAAAGCAAGTGGTACTGTTCCCAAAATGTTTAAAAATAAAAAGAGAACAGTCGGTATTCGTATTCAAAATAATAATATTACAAGAGATATAATCCTTGGTTTAGGAAACCCTATCCTTTCTGCATCATTAAAAAATGAAGATGATTTCTTTGAATATCATACTGACCCTTACGAAATAAAAGAAGAATATGAAAATATAGTGGATTGCATCATTGATGGAGGATATGGTTCTAATGAACCCTCAACTATTATTGATTTTACAGCCAATCAACCAGAATTAATAAGACAGGGTAGTGGTGAGGTTGATTTTCTTGATTTATAAAGAAATTTCTTTATAAATTGAGTAGCCCTTCGGGTAAATTCATGGTTATTTTTTGTTCTTTTTCATTGATTTCTATTATGAAATCTTGATGTAATGGAATCATTCTTTCTTCGTTTTTATAATCAATAAAAGCCATTTCTTGTTGTGGGTATTCTTCGATTTTATTAATTATACCAATGATACCTAAATTCTCATCATGAATTGTGAAGCCTTCATATAAACCAAATTGTCCTCTTTCTTTTTTTGTATAAAATTGAATATCACTTTCTTGCATACTAATGCTTTTATGATATAATATATTAGCGGATTCTTTATCGTCAACATCTTCAAACTTTATAATGCTATAATTGGATTGTGTGTTTTCAATAAAATGTGGAATATTCATTCCATTTATATTAATGAATACAATTCCTACCGTTTTAAAGTCTTCAAGATATTCTTCTTGGATTTTTACTTTTAAAGCTCCTTTGAGTCCATGTGATTTTCCTATTTTTCCTATTTCAATCAGTTTGCCTTTCATCATTAAGATTACTATTTTAAAGATACTCCTACCATCATTTTAATATTTATTGAACGAATATATATAAAATCGTTTTTTAAATATTAACTTTGTACATTAATTATTTATAATTCAACAAAAAAGGTAAATACACTGTAACATAAATTTATTGAGTTTTTGAAATAAGAATTTTGTTTTGAATCAATGAACGCCCACAGTCTAATAGCAATAGCTATTAAGACGAGGACGTGAAGCAGAGTCAGAACAAAAGGCTCTTTCAAAATACAATTCTGTTTATGTTACAGTGTACTAAGGCATAACGAATAAATAACATGAGGAAAATTGAATTGGAAATTGTGGCTCTTTCTCATAGTGTTACTCAGTCAAATAATTACGCTGTGGTATTAGGAGAAGTTATAGGACAAAGAAGATTACCAATTATAATTGGTGGAGCAGAAGCACAAGCGATTGCTATAGCAATGGAAAGAATGACTCCTAATAGACCACTTACACATGATTTATTTAAAAATACCTTACTGACCTTTGATATTGATTTAAAAGAAGTATTAATCACTAATTTAATTGAAGGCATATTCCACGCTCGATTAGTGTGTATTAAAAAAGGCGAAGAATTTGAAATAGATGCCAGAACTTCTGATGCCATTGCTTTAGCTGTTCGCTTTGATTGTCCTATCTATACTTACGAATTTATAATGGATAATGCAGGTATCATCCTCGAAAGCCCAAGCGAAGAAGGAACTGCTCAACATTCCGAACCTAAAAAATCTGAAAAAACAGGCAGGGCTTCCCTCAATAAAATGTCTTTAAAAGATCTTAATAAAATGCTGGACGATGTGCTGAGTAATGAAGATTATGAAAAAGCCGCCCTCATTAGAGACGAAATCCAAAGAAGACAAAATTCTTAATTTAGAGTATCAAATTTTTTTATTTTTTTTCAAAAAATTTGCATCTTAAAATAATTTACAATACATTTGTAAGTAATTACTCACTTTTGAGTTGTGACAGATAAAAAAGAAAAAATATTACAAGCTGCTTTAGAACTCTTCGCTACCGAAGGGTATAATGCTACAGCTACTAGCAAAATTGCTAAAAAAGCAGGAGTATCAGAGGGTTTGATATTTAGACATTTTAATAATAAAAAAGGATTACTTGAAGCCCTGAATAATCAAGTAGAAGATAAAATTAAAATTATATTTACACCTATTTTTTTTGAAACCAATTCTAAGGAAATAATAAAAAAATATATTTATCTTCCCTTCGATTTTAATCCAGAAGAATATAATTTTTGGCGTTTGCAATTCATGTTGAAATGGCAAAATGAATATTATAATCCCGATAAATTAGAACCAGTTTTAGATAAATTAACTCAAGCATTTTTAGATTTAAAATATAAAGAACCTCAAAAAGAAGCTTTTGTCTTAATGCAAATCATAGAATCCATCTCAATCATTATCTTAAGAGAAGGAATAGAGGTAGTATTACCTTATAAAAAGTTTTTATTAGAAAAATATAAAGTTTAAAATTTTTTAATTCAATAAAAAAGTAAGTAATCACTTAATTAAATAATTTATAAAATGAAAAATATAGATCAATCAAAACCAGTAATGGTAACAGGAGCAACAGGTTATGTTGCAGGATGGTTAGTGAAAAAATTGCTTGAAGAAGGATTTACAGTGCACGCAGCTGTTAGAAATCCAGAAAATCAACAAAAAGTAGCCCATCTCAATCAAATCGCTCAAAATTCCAAAGGAACAATTAAGTATTTTAAATCTGATTTATTAACCGAAGGTTCTTATGAAGAAGCTATGCAGAATTGTGAATTAGTCTTTCATACGGCTTCTCCTTTTACTACTGATGTCAAAGACCCTCAAAAAGATTTAATCGACCCTGCTGTATTAGGTACTCAAAATGTCTTAAAATCGGCTTCTGTGATTCCTTCTGTAAAAAGGGTAGTGGTGACGAGTAGCTGTGCAGCTATTTATACTGATGCTATAGATTGCCAAAAAGCTCCTAATGGTGTTTTAACGGAAGAAGTTTGGAATACCACCGCTTCACTTAAATACCAACCTTATTCTTATTCTAAGACATTGGCAGAGAAAAAAGCTTGGAAGATGGAAGCCCAACAGCATCAATGGGATGTTGTAACAGTCAATCCTTGTTTCGTAATGGGACCTCCACTCAATCCCAAAGCTACTACTTCTGAAAGTTTTAATATTCTAAAACAATTAGGAGATGGAACGATGAAAGCAGGTGTACCAAAGATGGGAACAGGTATAGTTGATGTAAGAGATTTGGCTAATGCTCATTTCTTGGCAGGCTTTACACCAAAAGCCAAAGGACGTTATATCACTGCTGGACATAATACCGATTTCTTAGAAATGGCATTGGCATTACAAGATAAGTTTGGTAAAAATTATCCTCTTCCTAAAAGAGCATTACCCAAATGGTTGTTGATGATTGTTGGACCAATGGCAAATAAATTATTCTCTAGACAATTCATCAGAAATAATGTCAATATTGAATGGAAAGCCGATAATTCTAAAATCAAAAATGAGCTAGGGATGACATTCAGACCATTAAAAGAAACTATGGAAGACGGTTTTCAAGTATTGGTTGATAATAAGATTGTATAGGATAATTGCGGACTTTTATTATATTTGTAACTTTATCATTTAATAATTAAAAAAGATAATTTAGAACATGTTTAAAAATTTATCACAATGAGAATCAATAGATTAAGGTTTTGGCGAAATA
>JAHDBK010000353.1 GCA_020630455.1 Saprospiraceae bacterium | reverse complement strand
TACCAAAAAAGTATTGAATACCTAAATTATCGCTCTTATGGGGTGTTTTTTAGTTATGTAGGCTTGTGTTTTATTGCCTTATATACTGGTGTAGCAAGAACCACATTTATTATGGTGGATACCATAGTATTGGCCGTCGTAAATGTCTTTTTAAATTATGCTCTTATCAATGGATATTATGGTTTTCCAGAAATGGGAATAGCGGGAGCAGGCTTAGCTAGTACCATTGCTGAAATAGTGGCTTTTGTCTTGTTTATCATTTATGTAATATGGGATAAAAAAGCAAGAATATATCAATTATTTACAAATATTCGTCCTAATGTTGAATTAATAAAAACTCAAATTAGAATTGCAGCACCTATAGTTGTTCAATCGGTTTTGGGCTTAGGTAGTTGGTTCGTGTTTTTTGCTATTATAGATAATTTAGGAGAAAGAGAATTAGCAAAAGCGAATGTAGTGAGAATTGTATATTTATTAATGTCAATTCCTATATGGGGATTTTGTTCAGCAGTAAATACATTGACTAGTAATGCCATAGGTCAAGGAGAATTTAAGAGTATTATTCCTTTGACTTGGAGGGTAACCATATTGACTTTAATCACTACATTTACAATGTATTTTATAGTAATGATTGACCCTGTTTACATCTTAGAATACATCTTTATCTTTGGAGAAAATAAAGACCTAACTTTATTAAAAGATAGTATTCCAATTCTTTATGTTCTAGGAGGTATTCTTACAACATTTATTTGTGGAGCAGTATTTTTTAATTCTCTCTCGGGAACAGGAGCCACATTTCAAGGCTTAAAAATTCAAATCATTTGTATCATTGCTTATTTGATATTTGTTTATACTGCCATCAATTATTTCAAAACAGGACAATTGTGGGCATGGACTGGAGAGCTGCTCTATTGGGCATTAATGTTTGGGATTACCTATTGGTATCTTAAAAGCTTTAAATGGGAAAAACATAAAATGTAGTGTATTAGTCTCCAAAAAGTTCTTTCATATTATCATTAAAAAACATGGAATTTAGAAACCATTTATCATCTTTACCTTGATAATAATAAAATGTAAATTTCAATAAGTGGTATTCAAATTTCAGCACATAATTTACTTTATAGGCTACATCTTGAACGATTTCTTCGCTTGTTTGTATAAAACCAATTGTTTCACCATACTGGCTTTCTAGCATATTAAAATACTTGATTGTAAGTCCTTGCATATGGTCTATTTCACTTTCATCAATAATCCATATAGTTCGTAGGATATTATAGCCTTCAACTATCATGTTTTGAGTAAACATGGTCATCACTTTTTCGTTGGTTTCTTTTACCTTTTCAAGTGAAGCGATGCCTTTAGAACCGTCAATTTGTGCATAAGAAAATTGAAGACAAAACATCATTAAAAAACAGAATATTCCTATATTTTTCATAGTAAATAGATTTTATAATAAGTTATTTAAACCCTTTCAATAACTGTTGCAATGCCCATTCCTCCACCAATACATAAGGTAATAAGTCCAGTATTTAAATCTCTTCTCTCTAACTCATCCAAGCAAGTTCCTAATAACATTGAACCTGTAGCACCGATAGGATGTCCCATTGCAATTGCACCACCATTCACATTGATTTTATCCAAATTATCAATTTTCATGTCTTTTAAAAACCTAAGAACAACAGCAGCAAATGCTTCATTTACTTCAAATAAGTCTATGTCACCTGCATTCATACCCGCTATTTTTAATGCCTTTTTTGTAGCAGGTCCTGGTCCAGTAAGCATGATTGTTGGGTCTTTTCCAACTAAAGCTGCAGATTTTATTTTGGCTCTAGGTTTCAAACCCATTGCTTCACCTTTTTCTTTGCTTCCCACTAGTACGATAGAGGCACCATCAACAATTCCAGATGAATTACCTGCATGGTGTACATGATTGATTTTTTCTAATTCATAATATTTTTGGAGGGCAACGTCATTAAATCCAAAATGCCCCATCATTTCAAATGAAGGATTCAAACCTGCAAGAGTGTCAATTGTAGTGCCTTCTCTTATAAATTCATCATAATCCAAGATAGTAACACCATTTTGGTCTTTAACAGGAATGATTGATTTATTGAAATAGCCATTTTTACGTGCAAAAGCAGCTCTTTCTTGAGAGACTACTGCAAATTCATCTACATCTTTTCTAGAAAATCCTTCTAAAGTGGCAATTAAATCAGCAGAAATACCTTGAGGAACAAAACCCATTTTTTGACTAACTTTAGCATCTAAAATCATAGCTCCACCATCACTGCCCATAGGTACTCTACTCATGCTTTCTACACCTCCTGCAACAATCATATTATCCCATCCACTTCTAATTTTGGCAGCGGCTAGATTGATTGTTTCTAGTCCAGAAGAGCAAAAACGATTGACTTGTGCTCCAGGGACATCTACATCATAATCGGCATATAAAACTGCCGCTCTAGCAATATCAGCTCCTTGATCACCCAAAGGAGTAAGACAACCAATCAGACAATCATCTAATTGAGAAGTATCTAAATTATTCCTTTCTCTTAAAGCAACGAGTACTGTTTTGAGTAATTCAATAGGTCTTACTTCATGTAGAGAACCTGATTTTTTACCTTTTCCTCTAGGTGTTCTTACTGCATCAAAAATATATGCTTCTTGCATTTTTTATTAATTAATAATATCTAATAATAAACAAAGAAAAGATAAAGAATTTTCTTTATCTTTTCTTTGTTAGTTTTGCAAATTCTATTTAAACCAATAAATCTTCTATGGCTCTTACAAATCCAACGACACCTTCATTTTTCATTTGTTTTTGAAGAGATTTAGCATCGGATATATTTTTAAATGAACCAACTACTATTTTATAAACAGTTTTTCCATGTAATTCATTAATAGAAACTACAATTGGTAATTTGAATTTCTTTTGAAGTTTTTCTACTTGAATCAATACGTTACCATATTTAGCATAAGCTCCTATTTGCACACCGTAACCTTCCGCTTTTTGAGCTTCTACATTGAATCTAAAGATTCCTCTTCCTTGCTGAATCATTTCTTCAATAGTCATTTCATCAGCAGGTTTTGGAGGTGCTCCATCTTTCATTCTTATCGCTTCCGCAACCGCCCTGTCTGCATTGACTCTTCCGTAACCATATTTTACAGAATGACCATTTGCATCATAATCACTAGGATTACCAATTTTATCTGCTGTTCTCATTAAAATCTGTTTAACTTCCTTTGCAGTTAAATCAGGATTAGCAGATAACATTAAAGCACAAATACCTGCTACAAGTGGTGTAGCTGCTGAAGTACCTCCAAAGTGTTTATGGTGAGGACTTCTAGCATTTCCATCTCTCCAAAATCTAAAATTACCCACTTCACCATTCACGCCATCATCCCACCAAGCCCTTGCAGCAGTTAAAGGCCAATCACCATTAGAAGGAGCAACAACCGTTAATTGTTCACCTGAATTAGAATAAAAGGCATGCTCATCTTGACTTGTACTAGCACCAACAGCGATAACATCTGGATGTTGAGAATAGAAATTCAAATAATCTAATCCTTCATTACCTGCGGCATATAATACAACACAACCTTTTCCATTCCTTCCATTTTTTACGGCATTTGCAATAGCATCTTTTTTCATTTGATTTAAATCAAATTGAGGGTCTGTACTTCCCCAACTACAAGAAACTATATCTACATTATTATCAACACAATGCTGAAACATTTGCTCTGTTGCAAATAAACTAAAACTTGTACCACTTAAAGGCATGAATTTGGCATTTGGTGCTACACCAACGATGCCACTACCATTCATATTGGCAACAGCTACACTTGCACAAGGCGTTCCATGTGTAAAACGTGCATCTCCTTGTAATACATTATTACTATTTGACCAAAAATCAAAAGGACCTACTACTTTACCTTCAAAGTCAGGATGAGAAAGGTCAAATCCATTATCAATAACAGCTACTGTTATTTTATCTGAACCTCTATTTCCTAGTCTATTCCAAGCATCTACTATTTTGGCATCAGCTCCTTTTTTCAATCGTTTATTAAAATCGATAACAAATCCTGCATTATCTAGATGCCACTGATGAGTATATAAAGTATCATCTGGAGCTACTAGAGTCGCATAACTATCAAGAGGAATATCAATATCTGGTTCTGCAAATTTGACGAGTGGGTATTGTTGCATATGAGCAGCAACTTTAAGTGGATTCATAGACTTAGAAGTAACAGCTGCTATTAATTTGTGCTTTCCTTTTCTAATGATTAGTTTAAGACTGTATTCATCTAAAACTATAAGTTGTTCTTCTTCACTTGTTCCTTCGTGAAATGAAATGTAAATATGACCTGTAGGAATAACGGGTTTGTCAGAACCTTCTACATGATAAACATGAGTGCCGAGTTCTACATCTTTATCTTTTCTGAGGTTATCCAATTCATTATCAACTTCTTTTCCTTTGGCTTTCATTTCCACAACTTCAAAACCACCTAGATTAGGAATGGCAGATTTATTAATTGAAGGAGATTTAGAAACAACGTTTTTCTTTTTGGTTTTTAAGCCTACAAACTTGTCGCTTTTTTTGAGGACTAAGTTTCCTTTTGCTGATTTAACTATGATTTTTTTGCTCATGGTTCAAGGAATTTTAATTTTACAAATAATAAAGTAATTTCTTTATTTTATTTTTTGTACGTTTTATAATT
>JAHDBK010000352.1 GCA_020630455.1 Saprospiraceae bacterium | reverse complement strand
ATATGCAAGTATACAAAACTAGAAAAATAGCTTTCAAAGAAGTCTTAGCGATTAATGATTGGCAAATCAAAGTGTATACTATTGCCAAAAATGGAGATTTTAATCATGATGAATTTTATGAAAATGTAAAAAAAGAAATTCCAAAATGGTTAAGGATGTCAAATAGTTTTAATGACAATAATGAGCAAATTGGATTTTTAATCCTTCATGCAGGCACTGAAGGTATTTTTTCTTTGATGAATTGGTGGGTAGGGGAAAATATGTTGAATACACATATTTTTATGACTCAATATGATACGCCTTCTTCTTTCACCAAAATATCTGGTGATGGACTAGCTCCTTGTATTTGGGAATTAGAAGTCATTCATCATGAAAAAAATGCTTGGGTCAATCATATTTTAAAACAATATTCAAATCCTAATTTTCAAGGATATTTAGACAGTACTTATAATGGTATAATTTAAATAAAAAACTATTGTTATAATGAATATAAAGAATATCGATTTCATTTATCATTATTATGAAAAAAAAGTAGGTCCTTTTAAAAACATATCTGCTTTGCCATACGACCAAGCAAAAAAACGATTACAAAGCATCACCAAAGGTTTTAATAAAAATAGAGGTGATGATTATTTAGATAAAAGATTAGTTTTAGAAAGCCAATTAAAAAAAGCATTTATAACTAAAGGGGGAAAACCAAAGAGGAACGACCCTTTTTACTTCACTCTTGGAGAATGCAAATGGTTAGAAACTTGGTATGAGGAAGCCGCTATTGTAAAAATTCCTATCCATTATTTATTTGAACATAAAGACATCATTAGTTTTACTTATCCAGACAGTATGATTTCTTTTCAACTTGCCCATGAATCCCAATTATCTGCGTATAAAAAATCATGTAATGGCCAGGTATATACTTTACAAGAAATAGAAGAAATAATCAATACTTTTGGCATGCCGAATCCTGCTATTTGGTCAAAAGTTGAATTACATCAGTTTGATAGATATATCGAAATTCAAGTATGGGGTGATTCCTTTATTTTAGAATATTTATAAAATAAATATAGAGGCAAAAAACTTTAGGTTTTCATTCAAATAATAAAGAAAATTCTTTATTATTTAATCTTATAAAGATATAATTATTTTATCCAACAACTTAATTTCTTATTTTTTTATTATTTTTGAGTAATAATAGACGCCACTCAAACATAGCTAAGGCTATGCTTTTCGAGTAATGCCTCGACTATAACTAAAAATACTAATTTTTCTTTCATAAAAAACTTTTCATAATAACGTCTAATAAATATAGAAGAATGAATTTTCTAAATACATCATGTATTCTTTCCTTCCTATTTTTGTTTTGTTTGAATTCCTTTGGACAAATCATTCAAAAAACGGGGAGTATCTATACAGAAATGTCTGGCATTATTTCTTCTATGCCTGGAAGTAGTGGTGACAATTATAGTGACCCCAATTCAACACAACTTACTACTTGGGAAAACACCTTAAATGAATTGTTACTCAATAATTATCAAGCAGCATCTGATTCTGCCAATACTATTGGATATAATTTAATAGAGTTTACAGATAATACATTCACTCCTAATCGTATTTATTATGCTTTAGAATCTCAAGGCAGTCATTATTGGGGTTCTTATGTCTATTATCCTGATTTTTGTCGTTCAGTAGTGGTTCAATCCCCTCATCCTAAAAGGGATGCTAATACGGGGAATCAAGGAATTCATGTCTTTAAAGAAACTGAATCATTTTTTTATATGCTTAGTGGCACTCATCGGTGTAATAGTTCAAGTTTTACTAGTTGTACAGGAACAACTTCTGCTTGTTCTGGTAGTTCGGAGCCCTATCGCATTTCGGATTTAGCCCATACAACTACTTCTGTTTTTCAAAAAACGACCGAAGTCTTATTCAATTATAATAGTGATATTCATTTTGTACAATTACATGGTTTTGCGAAACTGAGTACGGACCCTTATGTCATTTTGAGTAATGGTACACAGGTTACTCCTTCTCCCGATTATCTTTCTTTATTCAAAGACAAATTATTTGAAGCAGACAATACTTTAACCTTTAAAATTGCTCATATCGATCTTACTTGGACTAGACTTAGAGGTTTTTTCAATACTCAAGGAAGGTTTATTAATTCTAGTGTTAATGCTTGTAATAATAATGCTACTAATTCTCAAGGAAGATTTTTTCATGTAGAACAAGAGAGAACAAAACTAAGAGATAATTCAACGGGTTGGGATAAAGTTGCTTATGCTGTTAATAATACATTTGCTTGTAGTAGTGCTCCAATTGATTTATTGAATTTTACGTGTGAATTACATGATAATCATGTAAAAATTAAATGGCAAACATTATCAGAAATCAATAATGAATACTTCACTATTGAACGTTCCAATGATGGCATTTACTGGCAAGTCCTTGAAAGACTTGAAGGAGCAGGAAATTCCACTGCTTTATTAGAATACTCCATAACAGATAAAAATCCTTTTCAAGGCATATCCTATTATAGATTGAAACAAACAGATTTTGATGGTAGCTTTTCTTATTCGGAAGCTATTTCTATTTATATTAAAAATAATAATTCTATTGAAATATTTCCTAACCCTACACGCAACATCATTAATATTATTGGCGATGCATCAGAATTAGAGAATATCAGTATTTTTAATACATTGGGGCAAGATATTCGCTCTCAAATCACATTCAATCAGAAAAGCCTTTCTAAATTGGTTATTGATTTATCTCATTTGCAATCTGGTATTTATTATCTCAAGACGGAATCTTTTGTGAGGAAGGTTTATAAGAAGTAATAAAATCAATTTTGATTACTTAAAACTCCATTTGTAATAATTGATATTGAGTTATGAATCCACAATTATAAATAGACTTTATTGAGCCAACATTGTCTTTATCACAAGAACAATGAGGTTCTAAATTCCATTCTATTGCTTTTAACTTGGCTTGATGGAGTAAAAAAGTGCCATAACCTTTCTTTCTGTACTGAGGAGAAACAATCATTCCTATATTTGCTACTCCTTGATGCGCTTTACATCTTCTCACTTCACAAATACCTATAATCTCTTTTATATTTTCTAATAAAAAATGTTCTCCTTTTTCAACAAGTTGAATATTATAATTCTTTATCCAAGTAAGATTTCCACCTACACTTTTATGTGTAAAATCAATAATTCTATCCAAATCTTCAATAGTACTTTGCTTGAATGTTCCCTTTTTATCTTCGATTTTAATTTCATTATCACTTAATGTAAATAAATAAGCATATACAGATATTTTTTTGACAAAATGGTTTGCCATCGTCAAGAATATCGGGTTATTTGTTCCCACAATTGCTTTCTTTATTTTTTTTAATCGTAATAATTCTTGAAATATGTCTAATCCACTTTCTAAATATTGTTGAATGACATAAAACTGTATTAAACCATACTCCTCACTCCAATTAAAATATCCAATAATCTCGGTCTCTTTTTTTATCAACCACAATTCCGCATTTCTTCTAAAATGCCTCCACATATCATCTTGTGGAGATAATAAAGTTTTTATCCATTTTGATTCTAATAATTCGAATTCCTTGGAGTCTAAAGAGTGAAGCAGTTGAATTTTATTTGACATCAATTTTATTATTTATAAGGGCTAATATCTCATCCCAACTTTCATTATCAACTTCTGATTTCCCCAACATAAAACTTAAACCAGCGGTTGATGAAACATCTAAAAATAAAGTATTTTCAATAATACTATAATTATCGAATGCCTCCCATTGATATTTCACATCTTGTTTGTAATCTTTATAAGCAAAATAATCTTCATGAAATTCCCAATAGGTTTTATTTGCCTCTTCATATCTTATGGCTACCTTATCCACATTTTGAAAATATATTTTTTTATTTTTAGAATAAAAAGAACGGTAATTTATAAAATTAATAAAAAAGTGTAAACCTAAACCAATCATAAAATAGCCCAAACATTCTCCATTTCTTATCATTAAGCCTCCTATTACAAAGCTTAGAATTGTCCAAACCAATCTTATATTATTATTCCTTAAATTTTTCGCCCAAAAAGTATCAAATTTTAAAGTGATTTGCTTATAATATAATTCTTTATTGAATTGAAATTCAAATTTCATTTTATACGTGTTTTTAACTTTTTTATCTTAATTGTTCTAAAGTAAAATCAAAAGGTTCCTTATAGTTCTTTTTTACATTATTTACTATTTCACTTCTAATAAATACTACCTTAAAATCATTATATTCTTCTTCATTTGAAATAGAATTAATAAGAATCTTTAAAGCATCTTTTCCAATTTCATACATATTACTTATATCTTTTGTTTTTTCATTTCCATTAGTCAACAATAATATTAAAATACTAGACTTTTCATCTTTAAATGCCGTAGATGTAAATTCAACCTCAACATTTTCAAAATCAGCAACATCTTGAATTTCTTTAAGAACAGTATCTTTATCTTTTTCAAATTGAGGAGTTATAAGTTCGGGTAATGCACAGCTTGACATTATCATTATAGCAGATAGAAATAAGATTATTTTATTCATATATCGTGATTATTTAGATTTTTTGTAATAATTCCACTCTTAGAGCATATTTAAATTTTAATCTTTATAAAAGTACAATTTTTATCCTTCTTTTTCTAAAATAACATCTAGTTTTATCAATAGATACTAGATGTTATTAGAGCATGTTTAAATTTT
>JAHDBK010000351.1 GCA_020630455.1 Saprospiraceae bacterium | reverse complement strand
CAGGATATTCTACTTGTAGTTTCCTTGATGTCCTACCTTTTAACTTTTTTATTAAATTACTAATTGATTTACTCGGATCGTATTCTATATGCATATGCACATGGTCCTTACTAACCGCTCCTTTTAATATGCTAACATCTTCCGAATCGCATATTTGTATTAACAATTTTCTACAACGTTTTACATTTCTCTTTTTAAAACCGCGTACCGATATCTTGTAACCCAAACTATATGAGCTGTAAAGCGTGTTTTACTATGACTATTTCTTCTGTTCTTGCCCATAAAATATTATTTTTGTGAATACGCTTCGGCTTCGCCGAAACTTTACTCACAAAATTAATATTTTTCTTGAGTTAGCGAACTAAAGTCTTGCAATGAAATTGCATAGTTTTAACTAGCGACCTGAGACTAATAAATAAAGAATAGTTGTTATTATCACATCATATATTCTCATCTTATATTTAAATTGGATATATAATCTCCAACTATCACGTTTCTTTTGCACTAGTACTTAAAAATTTATTAGTTTTGTATTTTTATTAAAATGAATAAAAATAAAATGGATAAAACGAAATTAGGAAGCATTACATTGGAGGTAAATGAGGGGGTTGGAACGATTACTTTTTATCACCCTGCTCACAATTCATTACCGGGTAAATTATTAGCTGAATTAAGGGATACAATCAATGAAGCTGGACAGAGAGATGATGTCGAAGTTATTATTTTAAAATCTGCTGGTGATAGGACTTTCTGCGCAGGTGCTAGTTTTGACGAATTAGCCAGTATTGCTGATTTTGATACAGGTAAAAAATTCTTTATGGGATTTGCTAATGTCATTAATGCTTGTAGAAAATGTCCTAAATTAATCATCGGCCGAGTACAAGGAAAAGCCATTGGAGGTGGAGTTGGTGTAGCATCTGCTACTGATTACTGTTTTGCGACTCGTTTTGCTTCTATCAAATTGAGTGAATTAGCTGTTGGAATTGGACCGTTTGTAGTGGGACCTGCTTGCGAAAGAAAATTAGGGACTTCTGCTATGTCTCAACTGGCCATCAATGCTACTGAATTTCGTTCTGCTGAATGGGCTAAAGACAATGGTTTATTTGCAGAAGTATATGAAAATGCTGAAGAGATGGACGCTGCTATTAATATCCTAGCCAAAAAATTAGTCAATTCTAATCCTGAAGCGAAATTATTATTAAAAAAAGTATTTTGGGAAGGAACTGAACATTGGGACGAATTACTAGAAAAAAGAGCTGAAATGTCTGGACAACTCGTTTTATCAGATTATTGTAAAAATGCTATTGCTAGTTTTAAAGCAAAGTAAACACTTATCAGTGAAGAATGAGTGATAAGTGTTCATTGATAACTGATAACTGACAACTGATAAATGGAGGAGCATATTAAAAAATGGCGATTGATACTAGGAAAAGATGCTGATTCAAAAGAAGAGATTGAATTGGAGGGGGAAGCATTGGGAATGGATGGAGCTTTAGAAATATTATACGATAGTGAGGGAAAAGCAGGATTGGGTAAGTCTTCTCCAAAGGTCAACCGTTGGCTAGGAGATATTAGGAAATATTTTCCAAGCAGTATGGTGCAAGTGATGCAAAAAGATGCAATGGAACGCCTCAATCTCAAGGAACTGCTCCTTGAGCCAGAGATGTTGGAGTCCGTTGAAATGAATGTAGATTTAGTAGCAACTATTCTTTCGCTTAATAAAGTAATGCCCAATAAAACTAAAGATACCGCTCGAATCGTAGTCAAAAAAGTAGTAGATGAACTCATCAAAAAATTAGCTAATCCCATGAGGGAGGCGATAATTGGTGCTTTGAATCGCTCAGTCAGAAATCGCCGTCCTAAACTCAATGAAATGGATTGGCACCGCACGATTAAAGCCAATATGAAGCATTATCAAAAGGAATACAATTCTATCATTCCAGAACAATTGTGGGGTTTTGGTAGAAAGGGACAATCTTTAAAGAATGTGATATTGGCTGTTGACCAATCAGGTTCTATGGCTTCTTCTTTGGTGTATTCTGGGATATTGGGAGCGGTAATGGCTTCTTTACCTTCTGTCAAAACACATATGTTGGTTTTTGATACTGAAATAGCTGACTTGACTGCACAATTGAATGAGCCTGTGGATTTGTTATTTGCTACGCAATTGGGAGGAGGTACTGATATTAATAAAGCCCTACATTATGCAGATAATCTCATCACCCAACCCGATGACACCGTACTTGTTCTTATCACTGATTTATTTGAAGGAGGCAATATTAATGAAATGTTTAAAAAAGCGGCATCTATCAAAGCTAAAGGAGTCACTTTTGTTACTTTGTTGGCTTTAAACGATGAGGGTAATCCGATATATGATAAACAGGTTGCTCAACAATTATATGGTATGGGTATTCCTTGTTTTGCTTGTACTCCCGATTTATTTCCAGATTTGATGTCTGCCGCCTTGAAAAAAGAAGACATTTATCAATGGATGGCTAAGCATGATATAGTTAGGAAGTAGTTTTTCTTTAGATTTAAAACACAAAAGATAAAGAATTTTATTTATCTTTTATGTTACCAAACTCTATATTGAATACTATTATAACTTTGATGCTATAGTTTTTTTCAATTGATTTTTGGTCATGGCACCTGATTGTTGCCAGAGTATTTTCCCTTCCTTGAATAGTATCAATGTCGGTACACCTCTGACCTTAAATTTTTGAGCAACTTTGGGATTTTTATCTACATCTACTTTTAGTATTTTGACTTCTTTCATTTCTTGTGATAAGTCCTTCAAAACGGGATTCATCATTTTGCAGGGGCCACACCATGTTGCAAAAAAATCTACCAAAACGGGTTGTTCGTCATTGATATAATTCCAAAAATTTTTCTTTGCCATTTTATTATTGATTAGATAATTAGATAATAGACTATAGATTTTAGATTTTAATAATATTTAAATAAACAACTCTTTGTAATTTTAGTTGTATTTATAAATGTAACAATTATTACAGTATTAGACGTTATTACGAAAAATTGATTATGGCTAAATTGTCTTTTTAATGATATTCTTCGTTATTCCTCTCAAACATAGCTAAGGCTATGCTTTTCGAGTAATGCCTCGACTATAATTAAAAATACTAATTTACCTTTCATAAAAAACTTTTCGTAATAACATCTACTATATAGAAATTACTAGCTAATTTCAAAAATGATAATAATTCGTTAATTTGGTTCTAAATTTGATACATTTTTTAATAATTTCGTTATAAATAAGCAACTAAATGAAATTCATCAAATTATAATCTATGATTTATAGCCCAATAATAAAGAAATTTCTTTATTATTATGAAAATAAGAATATTTATATTAATAATATTAATACAATGAAAAAAATACTAATACTTGCCATACTATTTATTTTTTCTTTTAATTACGCTCATGCGGCATTTATGATTGTACCGATGAATGACGATCAAAAGAATCATTTAAAGGCATATGGTGTTGCATATTGGATATTAGAGCAAGAGGTGGAAGCATGGTGGTTATTGAATTATGAGGGAGGAAGTTTTGCTTTTCAGCACAATGCATTATTTGAAAAATTATGTAAAAAAAGAGATGTGAGTTATCAGGTGATTCCTGATGCTCAGTTCAATAAAATTTTAGGAGATATTGGCGAAGCGGAAGTAAATCAAGAAGCAATGAAACTAGAAAAAGCGCCTAAAATTGCTGTTTATACTCCTGAATTTAATCAAAAAGGAGAGCGTTTACAACCTTGGGATGATGCAGTAACGATGGTATTGACCTATGCAGAAATACCTTATGAGACCGTCTATGATACAGAGGTACTAGGCGACCAATTGGCTCAATATGACTGGTTGCATTTACACCATGAAGATTTTACGGGGCAGTATGGTAAATTTTATAGGAGTTTTCATACTTATGCATGGTATAGGGATAACCAAAAAAAGATGGAAGAACTGGCCAAGCTACATGGTTTTGAAAAAGTATCTCAACTCAAATTATCCGTCGTCAAAAAAATAGAAGAATTTGTAGTCGGTGGTGGTTTTATGTTTGCTATGTGTTCGGCAACAGATACATACGATATTGCTTTAGCAGCAGATGGATTGGATATTTGTGAAAAAATGTATGATGGCGATGGTGCTGACCCAGATGCTCAAAGCAAGTTGGATTATTCCAATACTTTTGCATTTAAGGATTTTACATTAGAAAAAGATCCTTTTCAGTATGAATATTCTTCGATTGACCACAGTTTAGATAGAAAGGTATCTCCTGAAATGGACTATTTCACCTTATTTGATTTTTCTGCTAAGTGGGATCCTGTTCCTACTATGTTGACTCAAAATCACACGCGTACTGTGAAAGGATTTATGGGACAAACTACGGCATTTAAAAAGCAATATATCAAATCTGATATACTTATAATGGGGGAAAACAAACCTGCCAATGAGGCTCGCTATATTCATGGAAAAGTGGGCGAAGGATTCTTTACTTTTTATGGAGGACACGACCCAGAGGATTATAAACATCATGTCAATGACCCAGAAACGGATTTGAGTTTACATCCCAATTCCCCTGGCTATCGGCTGATTTTAAATAATGTATTATTCCCAGCAGCTAAGAAAAAGAAACGGAAAACTTAGGGAGTATTGAGTACTAATTAAAAAGCCCTAAAATAAAGAGTTTTCTTTATTTTAGGGCTTTTTAAATTCTATAATTTTGTATCCTTCATAGTTTAT
>JAHDBK010000350.1 GCA_020630455.1 Saprospiraceae bacterium | reverse complement strand
TTCATGAGGAGCAATGATAATTTTAAAATCTTTAATATTATTTTTATAATAAAACTGAGCGATTAAATCTTCATCTTTACCCCAAGTACTTCCAGCAATAAAAACTATACTATTTTTAGTAAAAATATCAATTTTATTTAAAATAATATCTTCATTTAATAATGCCACTACCCTATCCGCTCTAGTATCACCTGCTTGTATTACTTTATCTATTTTATGCGAATTCAACAAGTCTTTTGAATGGTCATCAATAGTAAATATTTTATTATAAAATAACAAAATTTCTTTATAAAAAGAAGGACAATAATTTCTAAAGAATAAATGATTTTCTCTGAACGATGAAGAAATAAGGTACAAAGGAATATTTCTACCATGTGCTTCTTTTAAATAAAAATACCAAAATTCATATCTTACAAAAATCACCATTTTAGGAGCTATGATATCAAACCATTTTTTTGCATTTTGAGGGCTATCTAATGGTAAATAAGAAACACAATGAGCAAATTGATAATGCTTTCTTATTTCAAAACCAGAAGGTGAAAAAAAACTAATTAAAATCTTATATTTTTTCTCTTTAGCAACCAATTCAATCAAAGGCCTCCCTTGTTCAAATTCTCCTAAAGAAGCACAATGAAACCAAATCCAATCATGATTTTTAAAAGATTTCTTTTCTAAATCTTTCCATATATTATTTTGACCAACAATCCAATTTTTAGCTTTTTTGGAAAAAAAACTAAAAATATAAACTGTTAAATAATACAGTTTAAGTATAAAAGTGTAGAAGAATTTCATTACAAAAAAGAAATTTATCGTCACAAGATAAAACTAAATATAATAGTAATAGAAAAATAAATTATTTTTTAAATATGCTATAAATACGAATGAGTATATTTGCAAATATGAAGAAGAATATTCAAATGGTTGATGTTGTTGGTCAATACAAACACATCCAAGATGAGATAAATAATGCTATATTAAAAATTTTAAACAAAGGTGACTTTATTAATGGTGCAATAGTGAAAGAATTTGCTCATAATTTAGCATCTTTTTTAAATGTAAATCATGTAATTCCTTGTGCTAATGGCACTGATGCCATACAAGTGGCTTTGATGTCATTAGACTTAAAGGCTGGAGATGAAGTCATAACAACACCTTTTACATTCGTAGCTACGGCCGAAGTAATCGCATTATTAGGATTAAAACCTATATTTGTTGATATCAATCTTAAAACATTTAATTTAGATGCTCATCAAATTGAAGCAGCTATTACTGATAAGACAAAATGTATTATTCCTGTACATTTATTTGGACAAGGAGCTGAAATGGAAAAAATCATGTCTATTGCAGAAAAACACAATCTCTATGTCATAGAAGATAATGCACAAGCCATTGGAGCAGAATACCATTTTTCAAATAATACCTCTAAAAAGCTAGGAACTATTGGACATATTGGTACTACATCTTTTTATCCTAGTAAAAATTTAGGCGCTTATGGTGATGCTGGTGCTATTTTTACAAATGATGATGAGATTGCATTTAAAATAAAAGAAATAGTCAATCACGGTTCAAGCAATAAATATCATTATAGTCGAGTAGGTGTTAATTCAAGATTAGACTCTATTCAAGCAGCAATATTGAATATTAAGTTGAAACATCTTGAAAACTATAATTTAGCAAGACAGAAAGTAGCTCAATTTTATAATAATGAACTAAAAAATAATCCCTATATATCCATTCCACAAATTTCTAATTTTAGTACTCATGTTTACCACCAATATACCTTATTAGTTAATGATAGAGATAATTTACAAAAGCATTTAAAAGAAAAAGATATTCCAAGTGGAATCTACTACCCTATTCCACTTCATTTACATCAACCATACTTAACAAGCAATCTTAGTTTAAAAAATAGTGAAAAAGCAGCAAAATCTGTTCTTTCTTTACCAATTCATACTGAAATGAATAAAGAAGAGTTAAAATTTATATGTAATTCTATTAATAAGTTTTATAAATAATCATATAAAGAATGTTTTTTATTATTTTTGCGAAAATTTAATATTTAAATACATAAAACAGAAAATAAAACAATAATGAAAAAATTATTTTTATTATTATTAATAATAACTTTCTTAGGAATAAATAACACTTTTGCTCAACCTGGTGACACTCCTCTTCCTACTTTTCTCAATGAAGATTTACTAAGAGCTCAACTCGACGAAAGAGGATATGAAAATGTAAGTATACAAGAAGTAGTCGAAAGGCTTCAAGGTAAAGGTGTAGATGTTGAAAATCTAACACCTGCCCAAGCTGAACAATTACAGGATACAATAGAAGAAATACTAGAAGAAATTGATGCTGAAAAACAAGAAGTAATTGATGAAATAAAAGAAGAAAAGCAAGAAGAAATACAAGAAAAAATTGATGAAAAAGAAGACAAAGCCCTCGATGCTCAAATTCAAGAAAATGCTTATACCCTTACTGATGTTGAAAAAGATGTTTTAATATATGGTCAAGAAATATTTCTAAATGAAACTTTTTCTAATTATAGTAAAAACTCTGACATAAAACCACCAAAAACCTATGTTTTAGGAGAAGGAGATGAATTAATTATCAATATTACAGGTACTTTATCTAATTTATCTTCAAAATATGAAATTAAAGATGGATATATTGAACCATCCAAAATGGAAAGAATTTACTTAAAAGGAGTAACATTTGAACAAGCTAAAAAAATATTACAAAATAAATACAAACAATATTATAGATTCTCTCCTGACGATTTTATTGTTTCCTTAAACTTTAGTAGAACGATTACTGTAAACATTGTTGGTTCTGTAAGGCAATATGGTCCTTATAACATACCCGCTTTAAATACTGCTTACACTGCCCTAATTGCTGCAAAAGGACCAGACAAAAACGGTAGTGTTAGGAATATCATGATTCACAGAAGTGGGGAGCCAAATAAAAATTTTGACTTATATGAATACTTAATGAATCCATCAAAAGCCGAAGAGTTTTTCTTAGAAAATAATGATTATATTTTTGTACCTACTCTTGGCAAAGTTGTTACAATTGATGGTGCTATTAAAAAACCCCACAAGTATGAATTGAAAGATAATGAAAATTTAAAACAATTAATCTATTGGGCTGGTGGTCTAAATCCTAATGCTTACCAAAAAAGCATTAGAATTATTAGATTTGAAGATGATCAAGAAAAAATTATATCTGTAAATTTAAGGGATATTTTAAAAGGTGGAAAAGATTTTGAGTTATTGAATGGTGATAGAGTTGATATACCACTAATTCCTGTTAGTTATAGAAATTTTGTTTCAATAGAAGGTCAAGTAGAATTACCTGGACAATATGAACTCATCTCTGGAATGAAATTAAATGATGTAATTTTAAAAAGCCAATTAACTGAAAATTCAAAACTAGATGTAGCTTATTTATTTAGAGTAAATAGAGATGGTACAGAAGAATATATTCAGTTTAATCCTCAAGAGATTTTAGACAATCCCAATTCAACTAATAATTTAGAATTAAGGTCAAAAGATAGATTAGTTATTCTAAATGAAGCCGAGTTTATAACTAAAGGAAATATTAGTTTAGAAGGTGCGGTTAGAACTCCTAATACTTATCGTCACGAAGAAAATAGGAGATTAAATGATATATTGGTACTTTCTGGTGGATTAAGAGATGATGCAACAGGCATTGCTTATATTTTTAGAAATGACCCAGACTCCTATGAAAAAATTGATTACATAAGAATTAATATAGATAAAACAACTAATGAAATTAATGAAAACAACCCATTATTAAAACCTGGAGATAAAATCCAAGTATTTTCATATAATGATTTTGAACCAGAAAGCGGTATAATTACAATTCAAGGAGCTGTTTTAAACGAAGGAACTTTTAATTATGATACAGGAATGACCTTAAAAGATGTTTTTACTTTGTCTGGTGGTGTTAAAATTTCAGCAGATAAAGCTAGAATTAATATCTATAGAGTAAAAATACAAAGTGGAGAACAAACGATTACTGAAGAAATTGAGTTAGAAATTGATGATGAATTCAATGTAATTGGAAGTCAAAATGGAGATTTTGAATTATCTCCATTCGACCAAATTAAAGTGAGATACACTCCTGATTTTGAATTACAACAAAATGTTACTATTAATGGTGAGGTTCGTTTCCCTGGACCTTATTCTATTATAAAACCTAACGAAAAAATATCCGATGTTATTAAAAGAGCTGGAGGCTATAAAGAATCTGCTTTTAAGACAGGTATCACTATTTTTAGAAATGAAGGAGGTTTAGGTTATTTGGTTATTGATGCAATTGACATCCTTGAAAATCCAAACTCACCTTCAAACTATATTCTCAAAAATGGTGATATTATAAATATTCCTAAGGAAGTTAATTTAGTATCTATTCAAGGTTTTACAAATGCGGAAGAACAATTAGGGGATTTAGAAGCAAGTGAAGGAAAAATAAATGTACCTTATCATGCAAATAAAGATGCTAAATATTATGTAGATCAATATGCTGGTGGAGTTGATAAAGAAGAAGGTGCTAGAAATAGATTTATAAAAGTTAGACAACCTGGAGGCAAAATAGAAAGAACAAAAGATTATGGATTCTTTAAAAGATATCCAAAAGTTGAAAAAGGTGCAGTTATCATTGTTGAAAGAAGCAAGAAAGAAGATGAAGGTGGAAACAAAGAAAGAATTGATTGGAGTAGTGTAATTTCAAATACAGTCGCTCAAGCTACAGCA
>JAHDBK010000349.1:2805-4779 GCA_020630455.1 Saprospiraceae bacterium | reverse complement strand
AGGCTTCTATTAGTGATTTACAAAATTCATCTAAAACTACTCTAATACCAATGCTTCCATCTTTTGCAATAACATTAGCCGCTAGATTCTTTCCTTCTTCATAAATTACAGTTAATGGTCTTTCGTGGAACATTAAAAGAGTTTCAATTTTAGGATGGATAGATTCTACATAATCTTTTAGCATCTCTAAACTTGAAACTAAGACAATTAGTGGTTTATTAATATCTCTATTTTTAATATCATAAACTTTTTTAACGGCATCTTCTTGGGTAGCATCACAACCAATTCCCCAAATAGTATCTGTAGGAAACAAAATGACTCCTTTGTTGTTTAAAATATTAAGAATTTCGTTTTGTGATTCTTCACTCATTTCGATGAATTCGTTTGTTGATTTACTTTTTGTTCCAATTAAGGTAGAATATGAATACATACAAGGCAAATTTAAGATTTTATTCAATATATATTTATACAAAAAACTAATAAAAGACGTTTAATTATTATCTTTACCGGCAATAGAACGAAAATAATTATGAAAAAAAGACATACAGTATACATTTTAAGATATTTTTTTTCAATATTCTTAATATTTTCATTCTTAAACCCATCCTACGCAAAACATATCATCGGAGGTGATATGACTTATGTCTGTAATGGAAATGGAACTTATACAGTCACTATGAAAGTATATAGAGATTGTAATTCTGGTGGTGCACCCTATGATAGCCCAGCTTATTTTGGTATTTATAATGGTTTTAGTTTAATTCAAACAGTATCTTCAACGCCAACTAATCAAGTTACTATTCCACCAGATAATGACCCATGTTTTGAAGTCACTAATCCTCCTTGTGTTCAATCTGCTACTTATTCTTTTATTACACCTAATCTTCCTTTGTCAGGAAGTAATTATACGATTTCTTATCAACGTTGTTGTAGAAATGAAACAATTAATAATATTGCTACTCCAGGTGATGTAGGAGCAACTTATACCATTTCAATTACTCCTGAAGCACAAGCAGAATGTAATGACAGCCCAGTTTTTAATGATTTCCCGCCAATTGTTATTTGTGCAGGTGAATACATTAATTTTGATCATAGTGCATCCGACTCTGAAGGGGATTCTTTGGTTTATAGTTTTTGTTCTCCCTTAGTAGGTGGGGGATTGATAGGTACACAAGATAACCCTGGGGATGCAAATGGTCCTAATGGTGTTCAACCTATACCTCCAACGGGTCCTCCTTATAATACGGTAACTTATTTGGCACCTACATATACTTCATTTTTACCTATGGGCGGAAGTCCTGTTGTAAATATTGATAAAGAAACAGGAATAATTGATGGTGTTCCTACTACTGTTGGTCAATATGTAGTTGGTGTATGTGTAAAAGAATATCGCGATGGAGTCTTGATTGGAGAAATAAGAAGAGATTTTCAATTCAATGTAATCAATTGTACTCCTACGGTAGTCGCAGGTTTAGAAGCCGATACTGTAATTGCTGGTCAAGATTTTATTATCAATTCTTGTGGGCAATTGACCGTAGACTTTGAAAATGATAGTTATTTTGAATCGAATATTTTTGAATATTATTGGGAATTCGATTTACAAAATGGTTCAATATTCACATCTGACCAAAGAGATGTAACAGTAACTTTTCCAGATTTTGGTGCTTATGAAGGATTCATGGCTTTAAATCCTGGTACTCCTTGTGCCGATACTGCTATGATTTTCCTCAATGTATTCCCTGAAATAGGTGCTGATTTTGATTTTGAATATGATACCTGTGTGGCTGGGCCAACAACATTTACTGATTTGTCCTTTACTAATGCAGATGCTATTGTAGGATGGTCCTGGGATTTTGGAGATGGAGGTACTTCATTTCAACAAAATCCAGAACATGTATATACCGAACCAGGCGATTTTCCTGTAAGTCTTACAGTAGTGGATAATAATCAATGTGAAGGAACAAAAGATATTAT
>JAHDBK010000349.1:0-2705 GCA_020630455.1 Saprospiraceae bacterium | reverse complement strand
CTGTAAGTCTTACAGTAGTGGATAATAATCAATGTGAAGGAACAAAAGATATTATTTTACCTTATTATCCTGCTCCTGCTCTTATTGTAGTAGAACCTGATATATTTGATGGTTGTGCCCCCCAAGATGTTTTTTACAATAATTTATCTTTTCCAATAGACTCTACATATATTATAGAATGGGATTTTGGAGATGGAAATACATCTGATGAAATCAGTCCAACTCATACATATACCGAACCAGGTTTATATGATATTTCCTTAACGATAACTTCTCCTATTGGATGTACAATATCTGATTTTTTCCCTCAATTTGTAAGAGTGAAACCAGGACCCAATGCAGAATTTACTTTTTCTCCTCAACAGTTGACCAATTTTAATTCAACGGTTCAATTTACAGATTTATCTGAAGGAGCAGTCGGCTGGATGTGGACGATTGGAGACTTTCCTGCACCAATCCTTCAACAAAATCCTTCCTATACTTTTCAAGATACAGGTTTTCATGAAGTAACTTTATTAGTAAGACATGAAAGTGGTTGTGTTGACAGTACTACTGCAATAATTGAAGTAATTCCTTTAGTTACTTATCATTTACCTAATGCATTCACTCCTAATGGCGATGGCAAAAATGAAGGGTTTAAAGGGGTAGGTTATTTAGATGGAATGACTGATTTTAATATGACGATTTGGAATAGATGGGGTGAATTGATTTTTGAAACCAATGACCCAACTGAAGAATGGACTGGAAGAAAACAAAATCAAGGAGATATTCTGCAAAATGGTGTTTATGTCGTCCTTGTCCAATATACCGAACCACGAGGTGAAAAAATACGGCTCAAAGGCTTTGCTACTTTGATACGTTAAATTTAAAAATAAAAAAAAATGATAAAGAATATTCTTTATCATTTTTTTTTATTTAATTGCTTGTAGCATTAAATTATTTTCTAACAAAAGCCATATTATAATCAGCACTTATAGCTCCTTTTCTTATTTTTTCTAATCTTCTTTTTAATAATCTTTTTTTCAAAGGACTCAAATAATCGGTAAATAAAATACCTTCAATATGATCGTATTCATGTTGAATAACCCTTGCATTCATCCCTTCGAATTCTTCAATATGCTCCTTGAAATTCTCATCAAAATATTTGATTTTAATTTTAGCTTGTCTGCTGACATCGGCTCTAATATCTGGAATACTTAGACATCCTTCTTCATAAGCCCATTCTTTGCCTTCTTCTTCTAATATTTCAGCATTGATAAATGCCTTTTTAATGCCCAAATCTTCTTTGCCTTCATCTTGTACTTGAACAGTATCTACTAAGAATAATCTTATAGACAAGCCTATTTGTGGAGCAGCTAATCCTACACCTTGAGCATGATACATGGTTTCCCACATATTAGCAATCAATTCATTAAGTTTTGGATAGTCGGCACTAATGTCATCTGCTTCTTTCCTCAGCACTGGTTGCCCGTAAGCAAAAATTGGTAATATCATTTTATTATTATCTTATAAATTTTGATTCATATAATCTTCTAAAATCAAAGCGGCTGCAATTTTATCTATTAAGCTTTTATCTCTTCTTTTCTTCTTTTTTACGCCACTTTTAATAATGATTTCTTTAGCTTCAACTGAAGTATATCTTTCATCATGTAAAACTACATCAATATGTGGATATTTTTTTTGTAATGCTTTACTCAATTGAATAATTTCAGTATGATGAGCGGGTGGAGTACCATCAGCATGTAAAGGTTCTCCAATCACGAATAGTTCCACTTGTTCGCTTTCTAAGTACTTTTCAATAAAATTATAAAGCTCTTTAGTTTCAACAGTTTCTAGAGCAGAGGATATCAACTTCAAAGGGTCAGTCACTGCAATGCCCGTCCTTTTTCGACCATAGTCAATTCCCATCCATCTAGCCATTATACTATTATTATGAATTAGCTGTTAGCTGTTCAATATCAAATCCTGCATCATATACTGTATCAATAATTATTTCAGCAGTAATGTTTTCACCTGTTACTGTTAAAATTTTATCAGGATTATCTGTATCTACTTTCCAATTTTCAATTTGAGGAACATCATTAAGGAATCCACTTACTGATTTTATACAACCTCCACAATTGATATTGGTTTTAAATTCTAATGTTTTCATACTAATATTATTTAAATTTGTTGTAACATAACAACATTTATGGCTGCAAAGTTAATCAATGAAAGAAAATAGAGCATATTTTTGGTGGACTTTAAGCATATTTTTAGCTTTTTTATTGCCTTTAGCTTTGCAAAAGGGGATGTTTTTAGATGGAATCACTTATGCTTCTATTTCTAAAAACCTTTCAAATGGATTAGGTAGTGCTTTCCAACCACATTATACAGATGTTATTGCAAATGAATTTTATGGTCATTTGTCTTTATCATTTGTTATACAATCCTATTTTTTTAAAATATTTGGTGATAGTTTTTTAACCGAAAAAATCTATGCTCTAATATTAGCAATTGTAAATGTATTTTTTATAATAAAAATATGGACATTAATAGAAGATAAAAAGTGGGCTTGGTTACCCATTTTATTATGGATTACAGTTAGATGTGTTCATTGGAGCTTTCAAAATAATATGCTCGAGAATAGTATATCTCTATTCAGTTTAGCTGCTGTATTTTTTATTTTAAAATCTTTTAAGTTAAATAATAATATTCAAGCGATT
>JAHDBK010000348.1 GCA_020630455.1 Saprospiraceae bacterium | reverse complement strand
AAAATCTCCATTATCTAAATCGGGGCGTTTGAGGTCTATCGTAAAAGAAGTCCCAGGAGTTATGATACTATAGGTAAAAGTATCTAACATGGCTCCGTCTTGGCTATATAATTCTAAACGGTCAGTTTCTTTATCTAATCCAAAATCGAAGTTTCCTATGATTTGCTTTTCGTACATAGGGAAAGAAGCCCTGAAGCGTTGGCTATCTCTTACAATTACGATATAATCATCAGGAGCTAACCAATGTTCAGGTAAATTGTATTCTTTCTTTTTATTTTTAATAATCCAATTTTCAATATTGAGATTGACATCTGAACCATTGTATATTTCTAACCAATCCCCTGAATTATGATTAAAACAAGAAATCTCATTAAACATGATTTGATTTTTAAGAGGCGATTCTATCAATTTAAAAACGGCTCTGATTTCCTTGGGGATTTTATCGCTCAAATCTAAAGTAACAAATGGGGAAGAAGCTTCTATCCCTTCCCAATGAGAAAAAACATAGCCCAATCGGGGTCTAGCCACTAAAGTAATAGGAATATTCTCAAAATAATGCCCATGAAATGGTCTAACATAGGATACTTTTAGATTATTATTAATAAAAACGGCTCCCCTACCCTCTGCCGTAACTTCTACAAATACTTTTTCACCTCCACTAAAATGATGTTGTAGTGTATCCCACATAATTTCAGGACGCATTTTTGCAAATTTTCTCATGCGATTATGATGAACTTTCCACAACCATTTTTCTTGATTCCATCGCTCCCACTGTCTAGGAATTTCTACTGCCATCATTTCTTGATGTCGATTTATCTTTGCAATCATTGTATCAGATAAAAAGGTAGTATTCAATCTATCACAAAAACGATTGACAAATAAATCTCTAAACTCTCCATTTTCTAATAATTTCCTTAATATCAAAGTACTCCAAGGAGGGTTTGGCCAATCGGGTCCATTTTCTGCAGTATGAAAAGAAAAACTTCCTGCTTGATAGGCATCTCCTTTCATTAGTCCAAAGCCCCAATCTGTATCATATAGAATCCAATTCCACCGACCTTCGTCATAATAATCTGAACGCCAAAATTTAATATTTCCACCTGCATCTACATTATCAATAAAAATTTGAAGGAGTTTATAATCGGCATAATTCTCAACATTAATTTGAGATTTTACAAATTCATAATTCCTTTGGTCGCTTAAATCATTATTTTCTAAAAAATTCAATAAATTTAAATATTGTTTTTTTGAACCTTTTCTCAATGCCCACCTGTGTTCTATTAAATCTACTGAATCTTGAGGCACTTGGTTGTGATGAGATGACAGAAAATAGGCATTTATTTTTTCTCTAATATAATACACTCCCCAATACTCTCCATTAATATAAACATGAGCAGGACGATAAGCCTGTTTATCTATATCCCATTCATCCACTATACTATTGATTATAGCATCTCTACCATGTGCTTTTCCCCAATCACTTCCTGCATTTCTCAATATCAAAAACTTAAATTTATCTTCTTTTGTTTGAGGAAAAAGACGATGTTTTATTCTTTTTTCTCCGTAGCGAATCCTAGATATTAAAGCAATTGATTTTTGAGGAAAAGTACGACTCACCCCTCCAAATAATCTAAAACCACAAGGACTTCGATATACACAACTATCATTGCTTTCGAATATTTCAGCATTCATAAAATATTCTTTTCGACTCCAATAGTTTGCTCCATAATTGCCCATTCCTTCTATATGACTATTTACCCCAACTTCAAATAATCCCTTAATGGTATCAAATAACATTTCAGGTTCAATAGCTAATGAAACTACTGCCCAATCACTAGAAGGCTCATTGACAAAATAAGTAGCGGCTTCGATTCTACTTTTTGAACCATCATCATTATAAGCAATTGCTCTAATGACTTTGGTACTATCTAGTACAATGAAGTCTTTATATAATGGGCTACTTTTATTGGGTACACTTCCATCGAGAGTATAATATATTTTGGATTTTTTATCAGAATGAGATAATTGGACACTTACTTTGTCAACATAAAATCCACCTTCTGGCTCAAATTGAACTTCTTGGGGAAAAAGTATTTGGGCATTTAAATTATTATTATTAATAATTAATAAAATAAAAAAAAACAAGAATTTATAACAAAAATTCTTTATTATTAAACAATTTAAATAATATGAGTTTTCATGTTTTTTCACCATACAAAGATATGAGTAATATTGGAATTATGAGCCATCATTATTTTATTTATTTTTGTATCATTAAAACATTATTAATATGAATAAAAGAGAACTATTCCTAAATTATATCGCTCAAACGAGTGATGCTCCATTATTACTGGAAATCGAAAAGGCTAAAGGTATTTATTTGTATGATACTAATGGAAAAGCATATATTGATTTGATTTCAGGTATAGCTGTCAACAATTTGGGATATAATAGAAAAGAAATTGTGAAGGCGGTACAAGAACAAGCAGAGCGATACTTTCATACTATGGTCTATGGCGAATATATATTATCTCCTCAAGTATCATTTGCTGATTTATTATTGAAACAATTGCCTCAACATTTTAATAATGTTTATTTTACAAATTCAGGAACGGAGGCCACTGAAGCGGCTATGAAATTAGCCAAACGTTATACGGGGCGTCAACAAATAATTGCTGCTACTAAAGCTTATCACGGAAGCACGCAAGGAGCAGCGAGTTTGATGAGTGAACCTTTTTACAAAACTGCCTTCGAACCGCTCCTACCTCATATTGATTATATTAAATTTAATAATAATGATGATATTAATAAGATAACGGATAAAACCGCCTGTGTCATATTGGAAACGATACAAGGAGAATGGGGGGTACATTTACCAAAAAATGATTACCTCAAAAAAGTGGCTCAAAAATGCAAAGAAGTAGGTGCATTATTCATTTTAGATGAATGTCAAGTTGGATTCGGAAGAACAGGAACTCTGTTTGCCTTTGAACAATATGATGTAAAACCCGATGTCATATTATTAGCCAAAGCTCTAGGAGGAGGTATGCCACTAGGTGCTTTAGTTTCAAATAAAAAAATTTTAAATGTATTTACTCATCAACCCGTTTTAGGTCATATAACTACTTTTGGTGGTCATCCTGTTAGTTGTGCTGCTGCAAAAGCCTCTTTAGAAGTACTGCTCAAAGAAAATTATATTGACGAAGTAGAGGAAAAAGCTGCACTATTTAAACAATTATTAATAGAAAGCCCTAAAGTAAAAGAAGTACGCAATGCTGGTTTATTAATGGCTGTTGAGATAGGTTCATTCGAAATGGTTTTAAGCACTATAAAGAAAGTCATAAATGCTGGAGTCATTACTGATTGGTTTTTGTTCAATGATACTTCTATAAGAATTGCCCCCCCATTAACTATTAATAAAGACGAAATAAAAAAGGCTTGTTCTATAATAATAAATGCACTGAATTAATAAGAGTATTGATTTTTAACAACGACTAAATAATAAAGAAATTTCTTTATTATTTAAGATTATTATGATAATTAAATAAATATTATTATTAATATGATATTGAATTAAAATCAAAATACTTATTTTTGAAACTAATAATCAAAATCAATTTAAGATGATCAAACGCATATTAAAAATCATTGGGCTTTTATTACTCATTCCTATATTATATGTAGGAATAACTTTGATACATGGAACAGTTACCGATTTCCAACCAGAAGAATCCATTAGTCTTGAAGTGGAACAAGCTCCACCTCCTAAAGTGATTGCTGATAGCAGTCTTACTTTTATGATTTGGAATGTGGGTTATGGCGGTTTAGGAGAGGAATCTGATTTCTTTTATGATAATGGCGGGTTTTTAACTTCGGCAGGTAAAACGGTAAGAACGACTCAAGAAAATGTTGAAAAAAATATTCAAGGAGCTGTTAATTTCATCAAAAACAAGAGGGCTGATTTTTATTTATTCCAAGAAGTAGATTTTGATTCTAAAAGAAGTTATTACATCAATCAATTCGAACAATACGAGGAAGCCTTACCTAATTATGCTTCTACTTTTTCTGTCAATTACAGAGCACCTAGAGTACCGCTCCCTGTTTTTGAGCCTTGGAATGTAATGGGTAAAATGGAAAGCGGATTGGGTACTTTTAGTAAGTACCAACCTAGCCAAGCCACTCGTTATCAATTACCTGGGGATTATCCTTGGCCTGATAGAATTTTTCATTTAGATAGATGTGCTGCTTTTCATCGCTACCCTACTGCTGATGGCAAAGAATTAATTGTAGTGAACATACATAACTCTGCCTATGATAAAGGAGGAACTTTGAAAAAACAACAAATGGATTATCTCAAAAGTAAATTTGAAGAAGAATACAAAAAAGGAAATTACTTAGTAATTGGAGGTGACTGGAATCAAAGACCTACAGGTGTACAAGCTGCTTCTTTTGGTGGTGAGATACTAACTGAAACCACTGGATATGTAATCCCAGATGATTATTTTAGAGATTGGAAATGGGCTTATGACGATGATACTCCTACTAATCGTTCACTAAAAGACCCTTATAATAAGGGTGTTAGTAAAGTTAATCTGATTGATTTCTTTTTAGTTTCTCCTAATTTAGAAATAGTTGAAGTCGAAGGCGTAAATTTAGATTTTAAATATTCTGATCATCAACCTGTTATGCTAACCGTTGCATTTAAACAAGAATCTAATCTTTTAACACCTATCGACAATATTGAAGTGGAATCTGTTGATAGTGATAGTAATCAGTAAACAGTTATCA
>JAHDBK010000347.1:4493-4825 GCA_020630455.1 Saprospiraceae bacterium | reverse complement strand
AATACGGAGAAGGATTAGGGGCTAAAATTATTAAGACAAATAAAGGAATTGCCAGTTTTGTTGCCAAAACCAAAAGACCATTAATCGAGAACAATCCCTATGAGAATCCTTATTTTGATTCTGATATTGATATTAAAATGAATTATGTAACAAAATCAATCATATCTGTTCCTGTATTTAATGGTGTTGGTAACTTGCTAGGTGTTATTCAATCGATGAATAAAAAAGAAGGAGGATTTTCAAATAAAGATATATTTATACTTAATGGCTTTGCTTCGCAAATTAGTATAGCAGTACAAAACTCTACTTTGTTTGAAGAAATAAATGAAGTG
>JAHDBK010000347.1:0-4483 GCA_020630455.1 Saprospiraceae bacterium | reverse complement strand
ATCAATTTGACGTTCTTCTACATAACGTTTCAAATCACTACCTGCTTTTAACTCAATTGCTAACTTATGTTGAGGTAGTGCGAAGTCAACATAACCTCCTGCTACTGGATATTCTTTTTGAAAATCTTGATAGTGGTATCCTGACAATTGATAAGGATGGAATTATTAAAACTGTTAATAAACGATTTTGTGACATTATTGGAACCAATCCTAAAAGTTTGATTGGAAAATACTATAAAAATTTAGAACAAAAATATTTTTCATTTTTGGATTATAGTGACTATACCTTTAGGTCAGGAGAAAAATTTAAAAAACATCATATAGAGACTTTAGATTTAAATAATCAAAAACTGGTATTTAATTTTAATGCACTCCCGATGCAGAGCAAGAAGGGAAGTAATATTGGAGTAATCAATGTTATTCAAGATATTACTCATGAAGAAAGATTAAGAGAAAACCTAAATCGCTACCTACCACAACATGTTATCAATGAAATCATTAGTAAAGATGATTTATCTGTTTTTAATGGAAAATATAGAAAATGCTCTATTCTTTTCAGCGATATCAGGAACTTTACTTCCTTGACAGAAAAACTAGAAGCTATAGAAGTCGTCAATTTTTTGAACGAATACTTTGATACGATGGTAGATGCTGTCACTACTAATCATGGAGTTCTTGATAAACTGATTGGTGATGCACTTATGGCAACTTTTGGCATTCCATACAAAAGTAAAACGGATGCCATCAACGCAGCTAATACAGCACTGCAAATGATTAGCAAACTTGAGATCTTAAACGAATCACTTAATCTAGATACTAAATTAAATATAGGTATTGGTATTGCTACAGGTGACATCATTGCAGGTAACATTGGAGCAAAAAAAAGATTTGAATACACTGTCATTGGTGACTCTGTTAATTTAGCTTCAAGACTGGAAGGGCTTACAAAGTATTATGGTTTGAATTTACTTATTTGCGAGTCGACCTATCAAAGTATTTCAGATGAATTTGTTTGTAGAGAAATTGATTGTATTGTCGTCAAGGGAAAACAAAATGCTGTTAAAGTATATACTATAGAAAAAAGACAAAAGGGACTGTTGGCAGAGCAAGAGAGGTTATTTTTAGAGTATTATTCCAATGGCTTGGCGTTCTATCGACAAAGAGAATTTACACAAGCTATAGAATCTTTTAATAAAGTATTAATGCTCAAGCCCAATGATCAACCCTCAAAAGTTTTAAAAGCAAGATGTAGAGATTTTATTATTTCGCCTCCTGAGAATAATTGGGAGGGAACTTGGGTATTTTTAAAAAAGTGAAATGAATAAGTCACAAACAATTATCCTTATTAGATTAACTTGTTGCTTGATATCGTTCGTATTGAGTTGTGGACTTGTTTATGCTCAACCTCAAAATGAATTTGGTACTCCATTTATCAAAAATTATACTTCCAAACTCTATAAAGGATTTCCTCAAATATTTGGCGTTACTCAAGATACTAGTGGTATTGTTTATTTTACTGGCAACGGTATCGTTGAATATGATGGTAAAACTTGGCGGAAAATTCCACCATTAGGTGCTGTCACTTGGTCAATAGTACTAGGGAATGATGATAAAATATATATTGGTGGAACAGATGATTTGGGATATCTCGAGCCTGACTCAGTAGGACAACAAAAATTCATTTCTTTAAAATCTTTAGTACCGAGTGAAAGTCGTGGATTTGGACAACTTAGGCAAGCTACAGTTGTAGGTGATAATATTTACTTTGCTTCTAAGACTGGTTACCTCATTCAATATAATAACCTATCCAAAAAAATTAGAACTTGGAAAAAAGAACCTTTTTATACTTTGCTAGGAAATGTTTTTGGAGAATTATATATAGATGTTCCTGAGCAAGGATTGAGTAAAATAATGGATGGAGAAATTCAATTAATTTCGGGAGGGGCATTTTTTTCAGAGATTGAAGTAACCAAAGTATTACCTTATAAGGACAATCAATTAATGATTTGCACAAAAAATAAGGGCTTATTTACCTATCAAAATAATCGTTTTATTCCTTTTTCAACAGATGCTGATGAATTGATAAAAACTTGGTTGTATGATGCAAAAATGCTTCCAGATAAGTCCTATGCAATTTCCATTGTTGATCAAGGTCTCATCATTCTTAACCAAGAAGGAGAGTGGTTACATCATTTAAAAAAATCTGATGGATTACAAGACGATATAATTTTGACTATACATCCAGATTCTTCAGGTTCTATATGGTTGGGAACTAATACTGGTTTAAGTCAAGTAGAAATGTTAGTTCCATTTTCTAAATTTAGTGTAGATGAAAACGATGACCCTTTATTATTAGAGGATGTTATTCGTGTAGATAATATTTTATATGCAGCTTCAGGAGGGAGAAATGGATTTCTTTATCTGGATCAAAAGGGACAGGTTTTTCGAAAAGTAAAAAATATTCCAACTAGTCAGGCATTTAGTTTTTTATCTTTCTCAGACCAATTACATGGTACAGGAAGTGCTGGGATTTACCAAATAGAAGGTAATAAAGCAAATCGTATTTATAAAGAAAAAGAAGCATCACTTCTTACTTTTCATGAACATGAAAGTCAACTCAAAAAAGATTATTTATTTCTTGGACTTCAAAAGGGGATAACTGCTATTTATAGAAACGGACAAGAGTGGATAGCAGAAGGGAGAATTAAAGAAATTCCAAATAATGTTTCAGTCAAATCTTTTTTAGAAAAAGTACCAGGTCAGTTATGGATTGGAACAGTAAGTCAAGGCTTATGGAGAATTGATTATGAAATAAATAATACTGCTGCTAAAAAAATAAATATATTAAATGTAGCAGATTTTCAAAAAGGATTTGAAGACTTACATTTAGAAAATACAGCGGTTTATTCAATCAATAATCAAATCACTTTTACGGGTACAGGCGGAATATATAGCTTTGATAAATCAAAAAATAAATTAATCCTAGATACACGTTTCCCTTTACCAACATCCAATAAAGATATTCAGAAAGTTATCTTGGCAGAACACATTGATGAAAATGTCTACGCTCATTTTTTATTTTTTGATGGAACAGCAGCATTAGGTATTTATACAAGACAATCTGATGGCAATTATATTTTTGATTCAAGCCTTTTCCAACAATTACCTAAAGATGAATTGTTGAATGTAACAAAATTATATCCTGAACCAAATGGCATCTTATGGATTGCTGGGCAAAATGGATTGTATAGGTATGATGAAAATAAAAAATTACCATCAACAGCTTCGTCTATAAAGATTAGAAGTGTTCATGTAGGCAATGATTCTTTATTATATGCTGGTCATGGACAGTTGGACAATTCCTCACTAGATTATAGTTACAACGATATTCACTTCCATTTTTTAGCTACTAGTATTAGTATCAATGGTCAAAATCAATATCAAACCAAACTAGAAGGCTTTGATGATGATTGGTCAAATTGGAATACCAAAATTGAAAAAGCCTACACGAATTTGCCCGAAGGACAATACACTTTTTTGGTCAGAGGAAAATCACCTGGTGGACGTTTGGGTAAGGAGAGTTCTTATCACTTTAAAATCAAACCACCATGGTGGCGGACTTGGTGGGCTTACTTATTATATGCACTGGTAGGCTTTAGTGCGGTATTGATTTTTAGTAGATGGCGTAATAGACGATTACGTCAACAAAGAGAAAAATTACAACAAATTGTAAAAGAAAGAACTAGAGAAATCGAACAACGTGTAGAAGAACTTTCAGCAATCAATAGCTTACAAAAAGGTCTAGTTACGCTTATGGATAGAGAAGGGATTTATCAATTGGTTGGGGATAAAATTCAGAAATTATTTAAAGCAAATATAGCCTATATAGCTATACTCGATTCAGGAGAGCAAATGATTAATTTTCCTTACGGATATGGAGACGATTTTCCAAAAATGAGATATGGAAAGGGATTAACGTCTCAAATATTATCTGATGGACAACCACTTTTAATCAATCAAGCTCCTAGTCAAGCCTATCAGGATTTTGGTATCGATATGATAGGGAAAAAGGCAGCTTCTTTTTTAGGTGTACCTATTAGTGTAGATAAACAAGTCATTGGAGTTATGAGTGTACAAAGTACCACTCAGACTAATCGTTTTAAAGAAGCGGACAAACGTTTATTGAGTACAATAGCAGCACAAGTAGGAGGTGCTTTGCACAATGCTCAACTTTTCAAAGAAGCCGAATTGGCCAGAGCAGCAGCAGAAGAGGCAAGTGCGGCAAAGAGTACCTTTCTTTCTACGGTCAGTCATGAATTACGAACTCCCTTAACTTCCGTGATTGGTTTTGCTAAAATCATTAAGAAAAAACTAGTTGAGCGAATTTTACCTCATGTGCAAACAGATGAAAAGAAAACACATCGAGCCATCAAACAAGTTAACCAAAATTTGGATGTAGTCATTTCTGAAGGAGAACGGCTCA
>JAHDBK010000346.1 GCA_020630455.1 Saprospiraceae bacterium | reverse complement strand
AATTTAAGCCTGCTGCTTGATATGTGAGTTCCACTAATTTGTAACGCACTCAATTAATTTTCTTTGTTTTAAAATTATTCTAATAACTTAAATTAAAATATCATTATGAGATATTTTGGACTTGATGGAGATAGTATAGGTAGGCAAATAGAATTGCTATTGATTCAAAATAAAGTAGAGGATGTTAAAAAGTTTAGTAATAGTATTGTTAAAGCTTTAGATAAAATATATACAGATGTAATTAAAGGTAAGGGAGAAGTTATTTTTTGTAGTGGAGATAGTATTTTGTTTTACGGTGATTTTGAGAATGAATTTGTAGAAAAGATTTTAACTGAATTTAGAAGTACTACTGGAAAATCTGCATCAATTGGTATTGGTAATAATGTTTCAAAAACATACTTGGGACTAAAACTTGCAAAAGCTAAAGGCGGAAATCAAATTGTAGAATACAATGAAATAGAAAAAATATAGTATGAGTTCAAAAAAAAGAATTCTTATAACTTTTGCAAGTTCGGATAATATTTATTCATATATCAACTCAATGGTTAATTCTGTAGTTGAGTATAATATACAATCTATTGTTGTAGTAAAGACAAAAGGTTTTCCATCGGGTAGAGAATTAAATTTATCTGATTTTTCTAATAAATTAAAGGATAAAGTATTGGAATTATCAATTGATAAAAACTTAAAATATTATAACAATGAAGGAGAAGAAAAAGTAATGACTACTAAGCCTGATTTCAGAGGCTACAAAAAACTAAATGAAATACTCGAAAGTCAATTAATTCCAGATAGCATAAGTTATACATTTTTAAGATGGGACGTTAAAGATATTCTTAATAAGTTTGAATCACAAGGAGATATTATTGTAGATTTGACAGGAGCAGATAAAAGAGCATACATAGATATTTTTATGGCTTGTACTTCTATTGGAATAGAGAAGATAGGCATCTTTGAATTAAGAAGAAGAACTCAAAGAGGAAAAGAACAATTCACTCTTTATCATAATTTAGCCATAAATAAGGACTTTGACTTTGTAATAATTTCAAAAGACCATGCTTTTTTAGATAGTTTAGAATTGATCGTGGCTAAAAAGAACAGCATATCTTTATATATAACAATCTTTATTCTTTTATTATTAGCCTTAGTTGCTTTTTCAGATTATTATTTTCAAATCAAAAATGGAGAAAATAAATATACAGAATTAATATTTGGGATTATCACTTTATTTACTGGAATTTACTCAGTTATTGGGGCATGGGGTTCATTTCAATGGAAAGTAATGAACAGAAAAAAAATTTAACTACGTCAGCCAACAATGTACAAAACAGTCATGCTTCCATTCGGTCGCACGCTGTTTGTACTTGCCGTTAGGTGATATTATGGATAACTTACTTGATAAATGGAAAATTCATCTGCTTGACAAAAACAAAGGATATTGGCTAGATGAAGATACTATAGACAAATATATTTCTTTATTAAAAAAATATATAGGGATAGAATATTTTGAAATAAAACCTAAATCTAGACCAGGTTACAAAAAATTAAATGAACAGTGGTTAAAATTTCTGCTCTCAAATAACTATAAAAACTACACATTCGCTGCTATTGAATTTTGCCAAGTTTTAGAAGTTTATGAAAAAAAATTATCCTTTGAAAATTACCTTATTAGTAAATTAAAAACCAAAAAAGGGAAAATTCATCCACAATTATTTAAAGGTAATTACCATGAGCTTTTTACTGCATTTCTATTTAAAACAAATGGAATTGAATATATACCAGATTTAAAAGGAGAAAAAACAATATATGATGGAATTTCTAGACATTTTGGGAAAGCATTTATAGTAGAATGTACAGAACTTCAAAATGAAGAAGAATTACTTAAATTACAGATTTTATACATCTCTATTTTAGACAAAATTCAGAAATATTTCAATAAAAATTTGATTTTTGGGAAAGGTAACAATAGACCTTTAATAAATGGCTATTTTAAAATAAAGGATATCAAAACTGCGATTGATGACTTTCAAAAACATATTAAAATCTTTCAAAAAGATGTAAATAAAAACCCAATAATAAAGGAATATAGAAGTGGTGAAATATGTATTGAAGATTATAAGAAAGGATTATTTGAAAACTATAAATTTGATAAAAATGAATTAGCTATTAAATTTACAACTAACATTGATTTGACAAAAGCTAACATAAATTTAGAATGCAATTTGCCAAATAATGAAAAGGATATTTTGGAAAGGATAATTCAAAGTTGTATTAAAAGTAAAAGAAAACAACACAAAAATTCTGAATACAATTACAAAATAATATCAATCAGCATTACAACATATCCTTTTTCTAGATTATTTGATATTTCCCTTATTCATAAATATAAATCTAGGATATTATCAAAAATTAAAGATGACACTATAGTCCTATTTATTTTTAGAAATCTATTAATGATTGAGGAATATGATATTCAAGTTTTAGCAATTGGTGATAATAAATTTGAACCTATACTAACTAAATTAAATTCATTGCAATTGAAATTTATAAAATAAAATGAAAACAACATCACCTAACATAGCGTACAAGGAGATTTCGCATTTTAGTTTTTGTTTTTTAGTCTCGGTGGAAAAAGGTAAATTTGGTTGAACGTTTTTAATTTTGGTTGCCTCGGTGAATGCTCATTCTCTTGTACGCAACCGTTAGCTGATATTAAATAATACGCTTATCAATAACAGTTAAATTCCAATTACTAAAAGTTCCATTCATTATAAAAGAACCAACTCTAAAATTATCTGCAATATCATCGCCAACTGAAACCGATTTATAAAAATCTTTATCGACAGGTAATTCAAATTCAAATTTATTCATTTCATCTTTCATAAGTTTCTCTAAATCTAAAGAAATACGAGACTGTTTGCAACGAATTTTAACAACATATTTTGGCGTTCTTCCTGAGCTATAAATTTCCAACTCTAATACGTCTTTTTTAAGAGAACTTAAATTTTGTTTCTGATTACTAATATCTAATTGAAGCGAATCTATTTCCCTGTAAATATCTAATCTCCTAGAAGATAAATCCATAATTTCTGATTGAATTTGCTCTTTTGATTCACAAGAAGATAAGAATAATAAAATGATAAATAATTTGAAAAATCTCATAAATTAAGTTTTAAATAAAAAAAACAACATCAGCTAACATTTGTACGCCTGCCGATGTGGCTAAATAGTTTAGTTTCTATTCTTAGTTAAATGTGGGTATCGTAGCTCAATCGGTTTCACTCAATCATCAGAGCAAGCCACACCGCAGGAGTACCCACATTATGGCACATTAAAAACAAAAAATGGGTTCATATTCAAACTTATATGTAAACAATTATCCAATTTTAACTGCAAAGAATAGTTGTTATGAAAATGTAATTGAAGCAATATTTCTGCCTTCTGATTATAGTGAGTATGAACGCCCGCTAAACCAAAGAAATAAAATTACTTGGGGTGATGCTTATGAAAAGGAAGAGGGAAAAGAAATTATTAAATCATTTTCATCTACTTCAAAAATTTGTAAAGAAAGACTTGAACTATTTGGGGTTACATCTGAAAAAGCCAAGCAAGACTTTGAATTTACAATAGCAAAAATGAAAGAGTATGAAGTTTATAGTTTCATAGAAAATAATCAACTGGATTATGATACATACTTAAAAACAATTAAGAAAATAATCAATTCTAAAGAAAAGATTTACTATGAATACTCTTATGATAACTTCGAAAGCTATTTAAATGAAAATGAATTATTCTTAGAAGAACAGTCTATAAAATTAGGGCTTTGGTCAATACTGTCAATATTACCTGATGATGCTAGAATTGAATATGATTTGACGGATATAATTAATGGTGGATGGATTAATGATAACCCTCATGAAGCAATTCAAACCGAAAAAATAATAGTTTTAACAGAAGGGAGGACAGATACTGAATTTCTAAAAATTGGATTACATCTCTTTTTTTCACATTTAGAAGGATATTATCATTTCATTGACTTTGAGAACTCTCGTTACGAAGCTAATGCATCAAGATTAGTTCATACTATTAAATCCTTTGTTGGTTCAGGAATAAAAAATTTGATTGTAGCTATTTTTGATAATGATGCTGCCGCCTCAAAAGAAATCAGTAATCTGAGGAAAGTAAAACTCCCTTCTAATATCAAAATTTTACAATACCCTGCAATTGAATGGGCTAAGTCATATCCTAGTATTGGACCAACTGGATTACAGGAAATGGACATAAATGGATTAGCTGGAAGCATTGAAATGTATCTTGGAAAAGACTGTTTACAAGAAAATGGTAACTATATTCCTATTCAATGGACAGGCTACATTGATTCGATTAAAAAATATCAAGGAGTATTATTAAGGAAAGCCGAAGTTCAAAAGAAGTTCAGAAAAAAAGTAAAAGAATTTGACAAAAAGAGTTTTGAGTTAAATAACTGGAAAGAACTTATTGCAATTATTGATTTAATGAATAATACTTGGAAATAGAAACGTGCCATAACAATGTACAAAACAGTCATACTCCCATTCGGTCGTACGCTGTTTGTACTCACGTTGAGCGACATCACTTTTTAGAATTTTTGGTTGATTTTCCTCGCTCGTAAAAATGGAAAATTTCGGTTAATTGTCAGTTCTCATACTTGGCAAAAAATTGATCAAGAAACCAAAATAATTGTAAAAAAATTGCCAGCCCTTTTTGTTTTTTGAAAATGGAAAATCTTAGTAAAAAATGTGTCTAAATTTATTGAAAACCGCTTGAAATTTGAAAGAAGAAAATCT
>JAHDBK010000345.1 GCA_020630455.1 Saprospiraceae bacterium | reverse complement strand
ATTAGCTATTTCTTCTAAACGATTTTCATTGACAATATTATTTTCTCTAATATTCCTAATCTCTTTATAATAATCTTCTAAAATTAATAAGTTCTTAGATTTTTCAGGTTTAATAGTCAAAGTTTTAGAAGCAGAATATAAACTAGGAAATGAATTGTAATCTGCTGCACCAGCAAATGCTGAAATAATTTCTTTTCCTACCGCCATATCGAATACCCCATTTTCTGGTTTAAAGAGTACTTGATCTTTATAAGTAACCGTACAATTTTCTAATTGGATGAGCATTAATTTGCCCTTGAGATTTCTAATTCCCGTTACATTTAATCCCTCTACTTTGATACCACTTTCGAATTCAAAAGATACCCATTTGCCATCATAAAAATTATACGCTTTTAAATCAACAGGCCCCATGTTCTCAATGGCCAAATTGATGTTTTTCAACATTCCTAAAGGTGTGCTGAAGCCATAAGGATGGTTGTCAGTGCCGTGACCGATTAATTCCTTATCTCTATAAGAGAGGGCCGTTGGTCCTTGAGTAGCAAAAAATATCACTTCATTATCCTCATTATAAATAGCATTTACAAATTTACCTGATATTTGTAAACCTGTACTCAATTCTATTGTTCCTACCATTTGAGAACCAATGAGTTTTTTCATTCCTTTACTGCCTCCTTTTCTTAAACTCATAGTATTAGCAAATTCTTCTAACACTTGCATTAAATATGAAAAATCAGGGGTTACAAATAATTGTGGTTGTGGTCTTGTAATATCAAACTCCTGTTTAGCAGCATCTATAGAATAAGGTAACTTCTTGACTTCATCTTTCATACACCATTTACTTTCTCCTATAGAAGACAGTAATCCAGCACCGTATATTTTAGGTTCATCTGTTGTTCCAATCAAACCGTACTCAACTGACCACCATTGTAAATTTCGGATATGTGCCATTTCAGATAATTCCACTTCCATGGCTTGTAGTCTATCTACTTCGGCTGCTGCTTTATCTATTTCTTCTTGCTCTACGCCTTCGGCTTCTTTGAGAATAGACAATTTTCTAACAGCTTCATATAAATCAATATCATGCTTGGATAAAATAGCTTTTGCTCCTATATCTCCCAAACGCCTTAGATATTCTGCATAATCTGGATTCGCTATTATAGGAGCATGACCTGCAGATTCATGAATAATATCAGGAGCAGGTGTATATTCTATATTTTCTAATTGACGAATATCTGAAGCAATAACTAATACCTTGTATGCTTGAAATTCCATAAAAGCATTTGGTGGAATAAATCCATCTACAGCTACGGCTGCCCAACCTATTTCTTTTAAGATGCGATTCATTCCATACATACTAGGAATTTCTTCGATTTCAATACCTGTTTGTTTAAGTCCATTGACATATGAAGGATGAGCTACTTTGGATAGATATTGTACATTTTTTCTCATCACATACCTCCATACTGCTTGGTTAATCGGTGTGTAATCCTCATAATTTTGAGGTTTTATAAATTGCTTGAGGTGAGGAGGTAGGCGGTCTATGAGTTCGTTGCTTTCTATACTTTTATCTATCATTTTTTGATTATATTTTTAAATTATTTATTCTTTTGATGAATTATTCAATAATAACCAACTAGCTCCAATTGAAATATAATTCATTTTTTGATTTAAGCCAGTACCAAATGAAAAATCAAATTGTAAATTTTGATTGGCTAAATAAGTAAACCCTGCATCAAAATTAACAATAAAATCTTCAAAATCATTCCATGCACCATAAGGTTCTGCATAAATGCCTACTTTTTTATTTACTCCAAAGCCAAAAGCAAGGGAATAAGTTAGGCTGCCAATTCCTTCTGACATATAATCATATCCTAAATTATATCCTAAACCAATATTATCATTTAAAGAATGAGAAATGGATAATTTATTGACAGTGCCAAATACATCTGCACTGATTTCAGGAGAACCAGTTGGAACAACCAAATGAGAGAGAAATGCAATTTCAGTATTCACATCTTCTTTTTGAAATATTTGAATTTTTGTTCCAATTTCTAAATCACTAATTCCTTGAAATGATTTATCTAATATTTTGAAACTTTCAAATTGGCTAACGAATCGCAATTCAAAGCCTTTTGTAATGCCATATCTCATTAATGTCGTTGGAGCTAAAATTTGTCTTGTAGATAAATCTTCTCCTTCAAAACCAATCAAAAAACCACTTTCAATTTGTAAATTTCCTTTACCAACTGTTGATGAACTTTCGGTCTGGTCTGGTCTGTCTGTTATAATTTGTGCATTCAATGGATTGAGTAATAAACACAAGCTTATTATTATTAAAATTCTCATCGTTCTTTACCATTTTGAATTAAAAAAAGATGCAAAGATAGTGGAATTATTGATTAGAGGGTGAATTTTATAAATATAAAGAATTTTTGTTATTAATTAATGATATTAAAATCATCTCTATCATTTAAAAAAGGGAGTTTTTTTCTTGTAATATCAATTTCTTTTTTAGAGATAATTGAATGAATAATACCTTCATCAAAACTAATAGATTGTCTCACTTTACCCATCTCGTCAATGATACAACTATCACCAGAATAATCAATGTCATTACCATCTTTACCAACAATATTACAACCTATAACATAGGATTGATTTTCAATTGCCCTAGCGATGAGTAGTTGTTTCCATGCATAAGAACGTTTAGCTGGGAAATTGGCAGAATATATCAATATATCATAGTCTTGTGTATTTCTACTCCAAACAGGAAAACGCAAATCATAACAAATCAAAGGATAAATTTTAAAGCCTTTATAATCTATAATCACTTGTTGGTTTCCTGCATTAAATACCTCATCTTCTTTTGCCATTGAAAAGAGGTGTTTCTTATCGTAATATTCATATTCGCCAGAAGGCAACATAAAAATCATTCTATTATAAAAAGAATCATTTTCTTCTATAATTATAGAACCACAAATAGCTGATTCGAGTTTTTGTGCTTGATTATTGAGCCATTGTATAGATTGTCCGCCCATAGTTTCTGCAAGTGATGGATTCATAGCAAAACCTGTGGTAAACATTTCTGGCAATATGATTAAATCGCTTTTTCCTTGAAGGTGAGCTATTTTTTCTTCAAATTGCTTTTTGTTTTTAACTGCATTTTCCCAAATCAATTCTGATTGAACAACATGTACTCTTAATTCACTCATGATTAAGGGTTTTTACTGATTTCTTTAATGACAATTGCATATCTTACCAATTCATAATACTGGTAATTATGATTATCTTCTCGTTGTTCTTTGGATTGTATTTCGACAGTATCAAGTTTATATTTATTTTTTCTTCTTTTTTTTACAGGATAATCTAAGAATTCAGACAAGGAAAAAGTCACCTGTTCTCCAGGGGCTAAATTAATGTTTTCTCCTAGTCTAAAAGAACCTTTTTTCTTAGTAGTAATATATACATTGGCATCTTTAAAATCAAAAGTATCTTGATTAATGATAGTGATTTTATCATCATTTAATTCTACAAAACCACTTGTATGTAAATATCGTGGATAAGGATATCTTGATGTAGCTACTGCCATTAGCCAATAAAGAATTATGACTAAGAGTCCTAGTATAAGTTTGTTATTTTTCATATTAATTGATTATTTTAATACTAAAATAACGAATTAATTTAAATAGATGTATCTGGTAATTCTATTTTATATTAAAATTTAAACATGCTCTTACATTACAATCTTAAATTCACTAATAGGAACGACTGGTTCAGGCAAATCAGTTTCCTCTAACATTTGAAGAATGTCAATTTCAATACCTCTTGCAATATTATTAATAGGCACATCATTGTATAAACCTTCAAAAGGGTTTTCACTATAATCTCCAATCATCTCCATTGTCCAAAACACCCAGGAACCAATAACTGAGAAAGGAATACTCAACCATATCAAACAGTTGGTTTCCTCGCCTGTAAATACATCTAACATTCCAAAAGGTAATAAAATGATAAATATAACGGCAAAAAAGAAGTTAACCGTAGCATATTGTCTAGGAAAAGGGAAGTTTTTAATACGTTCAGATTTTCCTTGTAATGCATAAAATGTACGTATATGTTCTTGAATCTGTAAATGTCTAAAATGTTCAAGTAAACCTGCTTGCCTTAAAGCAATAAGCTCTTTAGATTGCATACTCAATAAATGAGAAGCTTTATTTCCTTTTTGCATTAAGTACTTAAAGTCTTCCTCAGATAAATACTTTTTCAGTTCTTCAAATTTTTCAGGAGTGATGTGCGTTCCCATTATTTTCCTAAATTCCGCATCAGCTTTTTGGTTGTGTTCCCAATCTTTTACATTCCTCAATTGATAGGTTAGAGCATGGAGCCAAGCAATATGACGATTGACTATTCTCCTTCTTATACTATTTAAAGTAGATTCGTCTTTTGGTTCTTTGGCTGTGTCATTATTGAGGAAATCTCTTACTACAACTGTAAAGGAACGAGAATCATTGACAATGCCGCCCCATATTTTTCTAGCTTCCCAAAGCCGTTCATAAGAAGAATTATTTTTGAAGCCTAAATAAAAAGCTACTGCAATACCAATTAATGAAATCGGTTGCCAAAGAATAGACAACCAAGTCCAATCTAAAAAGTAAAAAAGGCTTGTAACCAAGGTGTCGAAAAGTAAAAAGATAAAAATATATTTACTTCCCCAACGTAGTGTTTGAAATAAGGTGTACCGTCTTCCTGCTTGCATGAGATTTAGTTTTTTATTTATAATAATAAAATAATTAAACTTTTGTTCAAAAGAGAGTAAGTGTATTAGACG
>JAHDBK010000344.1 GCA_020630455.1 Saprospiraceae bacterium | reverse complement strand
AAAGCAACTTTAGCAGCTAATTGTGCTTCTTTTTCAAGAGAAGATAACAAAATTTTTTATAACAGTCTCTTGATATTTTATAATGAAATTAAAGAATAATTGACATTTGTTAAGACAGCAAAATCACCCTTTTGGGTGAGAAATTTCTTTTCCTTACAATTTATCTTTGTGATATTCAAAAAACAAAAAATGAATATCATGAATAAATTTTACTCACTTAATACATTTATCTTTATTTGTCTTTTTATAGGCAATATTCAAGCTCAAAATAGCTTTCTCACCACTTGGAAAACAGATAATCCTGGTACTTCTAATTCTTCTAGTATTACTATTCCTACCAATTCAATTTACACTTACAATTATGATGTTGATTGGGAAAATGATGGAATATGGGACGATATTGGAGTAAGTGGTAATATTACTCACGATTATGGTGTGGCAGGCACTTATCAAGTAGCTATTAGAGGAACTTTTCCTTCGATTTAATTTAGTAATTCTGGTGATAAAGACAAAATAATATCTATTGATCAATGGGGTAATATCATTTGGTTAAGCATGTCTTCTGCATTTAAAGGCTGTTCCAATTTGTTATATGGTGCTTCAGACTCCCCTAACCTTTCCAATGTGACGAGTATGATTCATATGTTTAATGGAACTGCTTCTTTTAATGGAGATTTAAGTAGTTGGGATGTGAGTAATGTGACGAGTATGTCCTATATGTTTAGTAATACTTCTTCATTTAATGGTGATATAAGTACATGGAATACAGGAAATGTAATATCTATGTCTTATATGTTTAATGCTGCTTCCTCCTTTAATGGAGATTTAAGTAATTGGAATGTGAGTAATGTAATAAGTATGTATGCAATGTTTCGAGATGCCTCGCTTTTCAATAGTAATTTGAGTAATTGGAATGTGAGTAATGTTACGGATATGAGCTACATGTTTGATGGAGCTACTATTTTTAATAGTGATATTAGTACATGGAATACAGGAAATGCAACATCTATGTTTCATATGTTTAATAGTGCCACTAATTTTAATAGTGATATAAGTAATTGGGATGTGAGTAATGTGACAAATATGTCTTTTATGTTTTTAAATGCATCATCTTTTAATATAGATTTGAATAATTGGAATGTGGGTAATGTGACAGATATGTCAGCAATGTTTTTAGGAGCTTCTTCATTTAATAGAGACTTAAATAATTGGGATGTAAGTAATGTTACCAGTATGGTATCAATGTTTAGAAATGCTTCTTCATTTAATGGAAATTTGAGTACTTGGGATGTGAGTAGCGTTACGAGTATGTCATATATGTTTGCAGATGCTACAGTATTTAATAGTGATATTAGTAATTGGAATACCATTAATGTATCATATATGATAAGGATGTTTTCTAGAGCTTACGCATTCAATAGTGATTTGAGCAATTGGAATGTGGGTAATGTTCGAGGTATAGATCATATGTTTTATTATGCTTCGTCTTTTGACTCTGATTTATCCAATTGGAATATGACTCAAGTACTTAATGCAACAAATATGTTAAGTTATAGTGGTATGTCTATAGTTAATTATGATGCTTCTTTAATAGGGTGGTCTAAGCAAATTCTTAATCCCAATGTGACTTTAGGAGGAGCTACATACTGTATAGCAAAACCAGAAAGACAGTATATTATAGATACTTATAATTGGACAATTTACGATATAAATGCACCATCTAATCCTAGCGAAGTAAGAGGTGAGATGCTTACTTTTGACGGTATAGATGATTATGTAAAAATTAAAGATAATATTTCAAGTCAACTGACAGATGGCACTTTTACAGTTAGTGCATGGTGTTTTGCCAATTCTAATAATCAATGGGGAAATATTATTAATAATTGGGGAGAAACTTTAAATGGTTCTTTGAGATTGGGCTTTGATGATAATAGTCAAAAAATATCAATTTCAATAACACAATCTGACAATACAGTTGTGAAAGCGGTAGCCAGTTCAGATTTAGTGCTTAATAGATGGATACATATAGCAGCTACAGCAGATGGAACTATGCTCAATCTCATAATAGAAGGTCAAATAGTGGCAAGTGTTCCTTATGATGGTACATTGAAAACCAGTTATCCTTATGCTTCTATTGGTGCTTTGCTAAATGATGCTGGAACTGCCCCTGCTAGTATTTCGGGATTTTGGAATGGTAAAATAGAAGAAGTGAGGTGGTTTAATTCAGCACTTTCACTGTCTGATATTAGATTAAATATGCACAGGACTTTAAGAGGTTGTGAGCAAAAATTAATCGCTTATTATCAATTTGAAAATGATTTTGTAATCATTAATGATGGAATAACGGATATTTCAGGTTCAGGGTATCACGGAACTGCTGTAAATATGCTTGCTAGTAATTTTCAAGATTCAGAAGTAGCTGTTGGATATGGAAGTGCGGATATTCTTGATATTAATACAACTGGTTTATTTAATTTTAAGACATCTAAAGTAGATATTCTTTTTGCTACATCACCAAATGGAGAACTTGTAGTAACCAGAATTACGAATGAAAGTCCTCATGGTGCTTCAAATTTGGATAATTCTGATGATGAATATTTTGTAATACGTAATTTTGGATTTAATGATACACCAGAGGTAAACAGTATTACTTTCAAGGATATTACAGAGATACCTATTGGTACTCCTTTGACAGATATTAGCCTTCACAAAAGAGCTAGTTATGAATATGGCAATACTTGGGGTACTGCGATTGCAAATGCTAATTCAATTACAGATCATTCATCGGCGACTGTTACGTTTACAGGAATTCCTCTATTTAGTGGTTTTAGTCAGTTTGTAATTAACAATACAGGTTCTACAGCTTTATTGCCTGTTGAATTATTATCTTTTACAGGTGAACAAATAGAAAATGAAAATCATCTATTATGGATTACAACTAGCGAAATAAATAATTGGGGTTTTGAAATAGAGAAGAGTGCAGATGGAAAAAATTGGGAAAATATTGGTTTTGTCGAAGGAAATGGAAATAGTTTGGAAACGCATTATTATAAATATATTGATTATCACCCATTTTTAGGAGCTAATTATTATCGTCTAAAGCAATATGATTTTGATGGAACTTACCATTTTTCTAATATTGTATTTATTGAAAAAATACAATTAAATAAAATTAATATATCTCCTAATCCCAATATTGGAGAATTTTTAGTAACTTTCCCTTATCTTAAATCCGATGAAAATGTAAATATTGCCGTTTACAATGTTCATGGTCTTGAAGTACATTCTGAAAAGTATATTATTAATAAAGGAACAGACAAACAATATTTTAGTTTAGGTAATTTACCCACAGGGTCATATTATTTTACGATTATATTTGAAAAATCAAGAGTAAGAATGTCTGAATATTTTATTATATCAAATTTATAAATATATTATGAAAGACACCATTCTTTTAATTTTATGTTTGTTTTTAAATCTTAATTTATTTACTCAAAATATAGATTCTTTAGAGCATTTATTAGAAACAGAATTACCAAAAGATGAAAGAATTATGCACCATACCCAATTGTTAGGACAGAATTAAGCATTAATTAAGTTTAGATTTTTTTCTTTCAATTGCTCCTCAAAAAAGGAATCGCGGGAGTGATTGAAAGAAAAAAATCGTTCGGCGGGATACTCATTATTGATAGCTTGATGTCGCCTAAATCGGTTGTACTTCTCAAAATAAGCATTTAATCCATCTTCTAATTCCCAGCCATTTTTATATTCTTTAATATAAATATCCTCGTATTTTACACTCCACCAAAGCCTTTCTATAAATACATTATCTATACATCTACCTTTTCCATCCATGCTCATTTTAATACCTAAATCTTTTACACATTCCGTATAAATATCTGAGGTGAATTGACTGCCTTGATCCGAATTCAATATCTGAGGAGAACCATATTTCGCTACTCCTTCTTTCAATATCTCACTGCACCATTGTGCATCCATAGTATTTGAAATAGACCAAGAAATCACAAAACGACTATACAAATCAATTATTGCTACAAGATACAAAAAACCGCTATTCATAGGTATATATGTAATATCTGTCGCCCATACTTGATTCGGCTTATCTATTTTCAAACCGCTTAATAAATAAGGATAAATTTGATGTCCTTTACCCTTAGATGGTTTAGAAGTAGATGGTCCAGGAAGTACAGAACGAAGACCCATTACCTTGTAATACAATCGATTAACTCGATTTCTACTTACATTCATCCCTTTATCTAAATTTAACCAAGTATGCATTCGTTCTGCTCCTTTATAGGGATGGTCTAAATAATGTTCATCCATCATTCTCATCAACTCTAGATTTAACTCGCTTTCGCCTCGAGGTCGATAATATAACCCAGAACGATGTATTCCTAGTAGCTTGCATTGTCCTGCTATACTCAATTGACTATGTGAGTGATTAACCATTTTCCGTTTCTGCCTCAAAGTTTTCACTTCAAGGCTTTTTTTAAAAAATCATTTTCTACTTTTAGTTCTCCTATTGTTTGTAACAATCTATCTTCTTTTTTCTCCTCTTCACTTTTAGAAAAGGTTTCGTCTTTTTCAAATATGCTCTCTGCTTTTTGTAAAAACTCTTTTTTCCAGTTTCTTATTTGCTGAGGATGCAATTTGTGACGACTTGCAATCTCGTTAAGATTTTCTTTTTCTTTTAAACTTTCCAAAACAACTTTTGTCTTGAATTTCGAACTAAATTTTCTTCTTTTCATAACAACAAATTTAATAGTTTTTTTAAACTTAAATTGCTGTCCTAATTATTGGGGGTACCG
>JAHDBK010000343.1 GCA_020630455.1 Saprospiraceae bacterium | reverse complement strand
GCAACAGATTAAGCGGATAGAGGGCTATTTAAAGACCTTAGACGAAGGAACACAAGACTATAATACTAGCGTTAATATAGGAACATTTGCCCCTAATTTAGAGGACGTAGAAAAGGCTGTTTTGTATCAAGTACAATACGACACAGAAAATAAGTTTTTGCAAGTTGTGAGCGACTTAGTACGATTAGAAAGCAATGATAAACTTTATAAAAACAAGGCTCGGATTAAGGAAATTAAAACTAAAATTCTACAACATTTTGACACGTCCGCCAATCAAATGGCTGCTACCACAGAAGGCAATACAAAAGATTTTTTTTTACCACGATTTAATGCCCTTGTGCCACTACACGAAAGAGAAGGGCATACCTATATTATTGGTGGGTCAGGGTCAGGAAAGAGCGAATTAATAAAACTATTTCTATACAATGATATACAGCAAAGTAGCGGTAATTTAGTAATAGACCCCCACGGGGATTTAGTCCACGAGATTAGCGCATTTGATTTATTCAAAAAAGACCCCGACAAGCTCGTATTTATCACGGCATCAATAGACGGATATATACCACATTACAACCCTTTAGAATATCGCTATGACGGTATAAAATCAGACAAACAGAAATTAAAACTTATTAAGCGTAGAGCCAGTAATTTAACCAATGCTTTTGAGGTTATTTTAAAGGTGTCTTTTAGTAGTCAAATGCGTACACTTATGCGGTCGTGTTTGGTGGCGTTGTTGCATCATAAAAATATGACGCTTATTGATTTAATGGATTTTATGGACGAGGACAAAAACGCCAAGTATGTAAATATGGGGCGTAAAATACAGGACGATGTAATTAGTAAATTTTTCCAAGAGAATGGCGGATTTTATAAAAAAGTATATGACAGCAGCAAGAACGGAGTACACACGAGAATACAAGATTTATTGACTACTGGACTAGCTAACGATGTACTCAATCAAAAGAAATCATCTTTTGACATCATACAAGCCCTACAAGACGGAAAAACGGTTTTGTTGAACTTAGCCAAAGGAGATTTAGAAACGGATTGCACACAGGCTTTAGGGGCGTTTTTTATTGCAGAGGTGGCAAATTGGGGCTATGTCAGAGGGGAAAACAGGGGGCGTAATGTCTTTGTGTATTTAGATGAAGTGCAAAATTTTGTTAGCCCTATTTTATCCAAGACATTAGCAGAGATACGCAAGTTTAATATCTTTTTTACAATGGCGCATCAGTACCTAGACCAGTTTACAGACGAGGGCTTTCCAACGGTAAAAAGTGCCGTATTAAATAACTCAAAAGTTAAGTTTGTCGGTACGCTGTCAGACAGCAAAGACCAAAACAAAATGACAGACGCAACAGGGGGAACAATCAAAGTACGAGAGGAAAAACTAGGCAAAGGGCGTTGGATTATGTGGCAATCACAACGCAAAGCGCAGATGATACAAACGGATAGTTTTCTTGTGTCAGGCAAACGCCTAAAAGTATTGGGAACGCCTAACTATATGGATAAGCCATTTTATACTAAAATGATTAAAAAACAGCTTGAAACGTACCATTATAAAATAAGTGACGCACCACAGAAAAAACAAACTCAAAGAGCCACTAAAACGGATAACAAAAAGCCCAATCGAGGGAAGGACGGCAAGCCATTATTTGATAAAATGTAACCATGACATTACTTAACGATAGACACGATTTTATACTATGCGCTATCATGCGGTATAAGTATTTAGATAAGGAGCAGATAATTAAAGACGTGCTACCGTATTGCGGTGGTGGTGGCGTTACAGCCCCTATATATCATAAGGTTATGAAAGTGCTTGTTGATGGTGGGCTAGTCAGAAAAATACAGTTTCCAAAGAACGGGGCTAAAGGTTTGTCAGTCTTGTTTTACATAACAGACAAGGGAGCAAAACACATAGCACGGACGTACAAAGACGGTGACGAAATGGTACAAGAATATTATCAAAAAGTTACAACGCCTTTAGGGTCACATTATGGATATTACCACCGCAAAAGAATGACCGATTTTAGAATTTCGTTAGACAAAAGCACCGCTACACATGAGCAACTAGAGCAAAAATTTTTACTTACAGATGCAAAAAAAGTGCATCGAGGGAAGGGCAAAGAATACCAACCCGAAACCAAAATATATAGCAGCGATAACAGCATAAGTATAACGCCCGATATTACGGTATGTCTCCGCAGTAAACGCACCAACGGGGAAGCCTTGTTTTTTGCAGAGATAGACGCAGCCACCGAGCCAATACAGAGACGTAGAAGCCCGTTAATGAGTTCTATATCGGGTAAATATGAACGATATATACAGCTATTCGAGGACGGTAATTTTACGCAGTATTTAGACACAACGGCAAGAGCCTTTAGAGTGCTTACAGTTACGGAAACACAAAGCCGTATCGAAGGCATACGGGAGAAGCTGCACCACCTTACAAATGACACAGAAATATTTTTATTAGCCACACACGAGGACATACAAGAGCATGGAATACTAGAGGGGAATATATGGCAAACACTAGACCCAAAGAGCCGTAAAACGAGCCTAAACACTATATTAGGAATACAGAAATAAACGCAGCAAAGAGCCGTAAAGCCTTTACGTTGCTTTTAGTTATATGCTTAGTATTTTATATATAATTACTTTTACAAAATCTTTAAAAATTAATATGGCGAAAAAATTAAATAGCAGTTTACACAGGGCTAAAAACTCTAAAAAAGATGAGTTTTATACTCAACTTTCAGATATAGAGAGGGAGTTAAAACATTATAAAAAACACTTTAAAAACAAGGTAGTTTATTGTAATTGTGATGACCCTAGAGTTAGTAATTTCTTTCATTACTTTTCATACAATTTTGAAAAATTAGGATTAAAAAAACTAATTACAACTTGTTACCAAAATCAAGCAAGAGATTTGTTTAGCAAACATGATAAGGAGCAAGCTATTTACTTGGAATATGAGGGCGACAAAAACGGTAATAACGTACCCGACCCCGAAGAAATAGGAATAGTCCATTTAAAAGGTGATGGAGATTTTAGAAATGAAGAAAGCATAGAGTTACTTAAACAAGCTGACATAGTTGTAACTAATCCACCCTTTTCACTTTTTAGAGAATACATTGGGCAACTAATTGAGTACGATAAAAAATTTTTAATAGTTGGGCATCAAAACGCTATTACTTACAAGGAAGTTTTTAAACTTGTTAAGGAAAATAAAGTATGGTTAGGTGTTGATAATGGTGGAACAAAATGGTTTGCGGTTAAAGATGATTATGACATTAAAACGGAATCACGTAAAAAAATAGTTGATGGACAAAAGTATTTTAGCATGGGGAATGTTGTTTGGTTTACTAATTTAGAAAACTCAAAGAGAAACGAAGAACTAATACTTTACAAAAAATACAACGCTGAGGACTATCCCACGTATGATAATTATGACGGAATAAATGTGAATAAAGTAGCAGAAATTCCCGTTGATTTTAATGGAGCAATGGGCGTTCCTATTACGTTTTTGTATAAGTATAACCCTAAACAATTTGAAATTGTAAAATTTAGAAAAGGAGATGACAACAAAGATTTATCAATAAATGGGAAATATCCCTATTTCAGAATTTTAATTCGTAAAAAAAATAATACATGAACATAGAACTAAAAGAAATATCAATCCGTGAACTCACTAACGGATATGAAGATAATGACGAAAATGGCGTAGTTGGTTATGGTGGAAAATTAGACATTCGCCCACCATATCAAAGAGAGTTTGTTTATAAGGATAAACAAAGAGCAGCCGTAATAAACACCATCACAAAAGATTTTCCGCTTAATGTGTTGTATTGGGCAGTACGAGAGGACGGAAATTTTGAAGTAATTGACGGGCAGCAACGTACAATATCTATTTGCCAATATGTAGAAGGAGACTTTGCATTTGAGGATAGATATTTTCATAATCTCCAAGATGACGAGAAGGAACAAATTTTAAACTATAAACTAATGGTTTATTTATGTAGTGGAACAGACAGCGAAAAATTAGAGTGGTTTAGAACTATAAATATTGCAGGGGAAAAGCTAACTAATCAAGAGTTAAGAAATGCCGTTTATTCGGGTTCTTGGGTAACAGACGCAAAGAGGTATTTCAGTAAAAATAATTGTGCAGCACACGGAATTGGAAGTGATTATCTTAATGGCTCGGCAATAAGACAAGACTATTTTGAAACTGCAATTAAATGGATAAGTAATAACGAAATTGAAAAATACATGGGGCAGCACCAACACGACCCAAATGCAGGGGCGTTATGGAGATATTTCCAAAGTGTTATTTCATGGATAGAAGCAACCTTCACAAAAAAGAGAAAGAAATTTATGAAGGGTATAGATTGGGGAACATTATATAACCAATTTAAAGATGAAGTTTATGACCCAAAGAAGATTGAAGAGGAAACGCAAAAGCTAATACTTGACGATGATGTAACAAACAAAAAAGGAATTTACCCCTACATATTAACGAGAAACGAAAAACACCTTTCAATTAGGGCGTTTTCGGACGCAATCAAACAAAAACTATATGAAAAGCAAAAAGGAAAATGTACCATTTGCGGAAAAGATTTTGAAATGTCAGAAATGGAAGGCGACCACATAACCCCTTGGAGTTTGGGAGGAAAAACAGATGAAGCAAATTGCCAAATGATTTGCAAAGAGGACAACCGAAGAAAATCCGCAAAATAGATGCTTATATATCAAAATTGGAAACGGGTGTTTATGAGTTCATACCAAACCATAAACGCCCGTTTAAAGTTTGGTATATTTTGTAAAATAGGTACT
>JAHDBK010000342.1 GCA_020630455.1 Saprospiraceae bacterium | reverse complement strand
AATTATATTTTGTAATTCATATTAAAAAAATTATATTTGAATAGCTGAAAGATTTAGCTGTTTTAGTCTATGTTTCCCAAACAATTATACACACATCAAAATAAAAAATCAAATGAAGGTATTCTTTTCTTTTTTGTTTGTATTTGGTATAGGCACAGTCGCTGCCCAACAAGGAGACAGCCTTGATTTAAGGCTATTAGAATTGGGTGTAGGAGATTTGAGGGATTTATCCGATATAGCTGATGAGGATAAGATTATCACTGGGGGGCGTGTGCTTCAAAACAAAAAAGAGATTCCATTCACTGCCATTATTATTAGTAAAGAAGAAATATTAGAAAATGGCTATGTTACCTTAGTCGATATTTTGAAATACCTTCCTGGAGTGAGGGTTTCACAACCCGGTTCTGCCGTTGAAGGCGAACTCTTCATCATGCGAGGATTGAAAGGCAATTCCTATGTAAAAATACTCATTGATAATGTTCCTATCAAGCCATCCATAGTGGGCGGCATGCCCATCGGAGCACAATTGCCCATCAAACAAGCCGAGCGAATAGAAATCATATATGGGCCTGCAGCGGTATTATACGGTGCCGATGCCTCTGCGGGAGTCATTAATATTATTACCAAAGAATCTGACCGTCCTGTATATGTACAAGCAGATTTGAGTATTGGAACGCAGGGATTCACCCATTTAGACATTTTGTTTGGAGGCAAACTAGGCAAGGGCAATAATGTAGTCAGTTATGCCATTGCAGGTTCAAATACCATGATGGATTCAAGGAGGATTTTTTATAATGAAGATGAATTGTATAATCCTAGTAATTATACTAGAAATCCAGGAGTGGATACCATGTATGTCAACAGTCCCAATTATGTGGGTTCTACATTTGTTCCTGTACTAGAAAAAACGCCACACTTGAGCCGTATGGTGAGTGCTACATTTAAATATAAATTCATCACCTCTAGTACTCATTTGATGTATCGACGTGACCACAGTTCATTGGGATTGAGTCCCTTGGCGGTTTCTTATGCCAATCCCAATAATTTTTATGGTGAAAATATTCTAAGAACCAATCTCAATATTGCCAAAAACTATAAAAAATGGGGATTCAATAGCAATTTGACCTATATCCGATATAATTTAGATGAAAATACTTCTTATACTTATATTGAAGAAAAATTATCAAGGATATCAGGGCAATTGATTAGTAATATACAAGACCCATTCACGAGGGACTCTCTAAGGCAGTTATCAAACGAAACTTATTTTAAAGGACAGCGGTATTCTTATGCCTTATCCAATGATATCAGAGTTGAGCCGATTTTTTATATTGCTCCAAATGAGAATATAGATATTAGTATGGGAATCAATTGGGGTCTTAGTTTGGGACAGCCTATTATTAGCTATCGTTCTGCTCCTGTTACGCTGCCAGATTTTGTTTTCAATATTGATACCAGCAATTTATGGAGGATGCAGCCAGCACCTATATTTTATACGGATAGGAGTTTCTTTACTCAAGCCCAATTTAATTTTGAAAAATTTAGGGGAATGGTGGGTTATCGTTATTATCGAAATTCTATTTATGGCAGTGCACATACTCCCCAAGCAGCTATATTATATAAAGTAGCTGAATCTTTTAATATTCGAGCCAATTATGGATTGGCATTTAGAGTGCCTTCTCCTTTTTATAATGCTAATATTTTTGAAATTAATATAGAAAGCATAGATGAAATAGAAGTGGGTGACGAAGACCTCGGCCCCGAAAAAACCTCTAATTATGAATTGGGCATTAGATATCAGCTAGATAAAATATTTGAAGCAGATTTATCTGCCTATTACACCCAAACAGAAAATTTCTTATCCTATAATTTTGATAATGATGATGAAGTAGGAGAAGATATAGAAGAATTTACTTTAGGTTATTTTAATGGAGGAGATACCAAGGCGAGCATTTGGGGATTACAATCCCATTTTAAATTGAATTTTGATTATTCAAGATTTGAATCTTCAATAGAATTGAATATGAATTATAATAAGGGAAGCGAAATTCTTCCAAGAGAAGATAATGATGATAATCTTCAAGAAATAGATGTAGTGAGGGGCATTCCTCGATTTATAGGACAATTGAATTTGAGTACAAAATTTTGGAAAAAATCCATCATGTTGAATTTTAATAATATATTTACTTCATCACATGTGAGTTATAATGTATTTTCTAAAATGGCTTATGAAAATGACAAATCACGATTTACGAATGATGGTTTTTATACTTTGGATATATTAGCTAGATATAAAATCAGTAAAAATTTTCAAGGACATATCAAATTAATCAATGTATTCAATGCGAAGTATGCGGGAATTGATGCTACGGGTACACTAGATGATTTGGCATATAATCCCCAATCTTTGAGAATGTTATTCTTTGGACTAAGTTATAGAATTGAATGAAAAAAATATTTATAACATATTGTTTTTGTTTTATTTATATCATTTCTTTTGCACAATTAAGTGAAATAGATTTGATATGGAACGATGCGGATGAGCTATTGAAACAAGACCAAAAGGAAGAAGCCTATAATACATTAAAAAAGGCATTAAAAATCTCAAAAGAAAATCAACTGAATACATCTATAATTAGCACTTTAGAAAAGTTGGCTCATGTGGCACAACGTCAAGGGAAAACAGAATTAGTCATTCAGCACCATTTGGAAATCTTAGATTATGAATTAAAATATGGAAATGATAATAATAGATATAAAAGCTATTTAAAACTAGCTGAAATCTATAAAAAGCAAGGGATTTATAAAAAGAGTATTTATTATTTACACAAAGCCAATCAATACCTCGACAAAGATGATATTAATAATCAAGAAAAAATATGGGAATCATTAGCTAAAGCTCATACTAATATCAATCAATATGATTCTACACGTTATTATTATGAACTCATCATTCCCCAAAAAAGAGACAGTCCTTCAGAACTTTTTTATTTACAACAAATTGCCAATTCTTATATGAATGAAAATCGCTTTAGCGAAGCCATTCGTGAAAACGAAACCATTTTAAATAAAGCCAAAAAGCAAGGAGATTTAAAAAGTGAAATTATTGCCACTAATAATATTGGCATTGCTCAATCTAAGAGTAAAAATTATGAAGGATGCTTGGAGTATTTATTAGAAGCAGAAGAAAAAACCAAGGAAAAAGACATCATTGATTTATCTATATTATATAATAATATAGGCATTGCTTATATGAATATTAATGAACTTAAAAAAGCCATTGAATATTTAATAAAAGCTAAAAATACCACAAACAAACCCCTTGAAAAAATACAATTGGAACATCATATTGCCGAAATTTATTTACAAGCTAATGACCTCTATAATGCTGATTTTTATAATGACGAAGTACTTAGGAAATCTATAGAGTTAGACAACAAAGTACTTATGGCAGAAAGCTATAAAACGGCTGCATTCATAGAACAAGAACTCTATAATTATGAAGATGCTTTTGAATATTATAAAGAATATTTAAAAATTAATAATAAGTTGAATAACTTATCAGAAAAAGAAAAACAACGCTTATCTGAACTCGCCAACCGTTTAGAACAATCAGAAAAAGAATATAAATTAGAATTGGCTGCCAAAGAAATTGAAGAAAATAAAATCAAATCTGAAAAAGAAAGATTACAATTTGAAAATGAAAAAATATTATTAGAAAAAGAGACCTTTAAACTTAATGCTGAAAAGAAAGAAAAAGAACTTGAATTATTAGCCCAAGAAAAAATCACCCAACAAGCTGAACTCAAAGCCAAAGAATTAGAAAGTGAAACTCAAAAACAACAACTCGCCTTAATTCAAGAAAGATTAAGTACAGAGCAAAAAGAAAGAGAATTACAAGAAAGTCAACAGCAACAACAATTACAACGCTTAGAATTAGAAGCAGCCACAGAAAGAGAAGAACGCAAACAACAAGAACTCGAAGCCAGTATCAAAGAGCAAGAAGCCCAAGCTGCTTTGCTTGAAAGAGAAAAAGAAGTATCTAATATTACTAGAATTGCCGCTACAGTTGGAGGTATATTATCGCTATTAATCATCGGATTAGTCCTTGGATTTTTAAGAATTTCAAGAAGAAAAAACAAACAACTAGAAGAGCAAAATATAGAAATCGAAGAACAGAGGTCTGCCCTTGAAGAAAGCAATCATATCATTGCCCAAGAGCAAGAAAAATCTGAAAATCTACTGCTTAATATCTTGCCATTTACTATTGCTCAAGAATTAAAAGATAAAGGCTCTGCCACTCCTAAACAATACGAACAAGTGAGCGTCATGTTTACTGATTTTGGTGGTTTTACTCGCATTTCATCTACCATGTCCCCAGATGAACTCATTAATGAATTGAACATCTGCTTTAAAGCATTCGATAATATTATTGAAAAATATAAAATAGAACCTATAAAAACTATTGGTGATTCCTATATGTGTGCAGGTGGCGTACCTGTTATGAACTCAGTGAGTGCCAGCGATGTCGTTAAAGCTGCCCTTGAAATCAGTGCATATATGAATCAAAGAATGCAAGAAAAAAGAAGCCAAGGCATCACTTATTGGGATACAAGAATTGGTATCCATACAGGGAGTGTCATTGCTGGAGTGGTTGGGCGTAAAAAATTCGCTTATGATATATGGGGCGATGCCGTCAATACGGCTAGTAGAATGGAATCTATGGCAGAATTGAATACCGTTAATATTTCTCATGCTACATACGAACTCATAAAAGAGGATTTTGAATGTGTTTATAGAGGCGAATTAGATGTTAAGAATAAGGGTTTGATGAAGATGTATAGGGT
>JAHDBK010000341.1:2210-4849 GCA_020630455.1 Saprospiraceae bacterium | reverse complement strand
AATAAGTCAGCCTTCATCTAATATTACTAAGATTAATTATTATTATTTATACAAAGAATAAAAAAATAGATAAATATTAAGGTTGAAAACCTAATTAAATGCTTTGCTATTATATTTTTAAATTAGTGTAAAAAATGAAATAATAAAGAAAATTATTTATTTTTTAATATTTATCATTCAAGTCTAATGTCTAATTCCTAAAATCTATTATCAATCTAACTATTCTCAATAATTAAATGTACCTTTGCAGCCTAAAATTTTTAAAATGGAAACTTTTGCGGAATTAGGATTGAAAGAGGAGGTTTTATTAGCTCTAAATGATTTAGGTTTTGAAACACCTACACCGATACAATTTCAATCCATCCCTTATTTGTTGGAATCTGAAAATGATTTGGTGGCATTAGCCCAAACAGGAACAGGTAAAACAGCTGCCTTTAGCTTACCTATTATTAATCAAATTGATATTAATAATAATAATGTACAAGCATTTATCTTAAGTCCTACTAGAGAATTAGCATTACAAATATCAAAAGATATAGAAGCTTTTACTAAACACATCAAAGGTCTAAAAACCACGGCTGTTTATGGTGGTGCTAATATAGATACTCAAATTCGTAAACTCAAAAAAGGAAGCCATATCGTTGTGGGAACTCCTGGTAGAGTATGTGATATGATAAGAAGGGATGAATTGGATTTGACTAAAGTCCGTTTCGTTGTTTTAGATGAAGCAGATGAAATGCTTTCTATGGGTTTTAAAGATGAATTAGATTTTATATTAGAAACCACTCCTGAAGAAAAACAAACCCTGCTTTTTTCTGCCACTATGCCAAAGGAAATTGCAAAAATGGCTAAGAAGTATATGAAATCTCCTCACGAAATTACTTCTGGAGAACGAAATACTGGGGCTAAAAATGTAGAACACATCTATTATGTTGTCCATTCAAGAGATAAGTATAAAGCCCTTAAAAGAATTGCAGACATCAATCCTAATATCTATAGTATAGTATTTTGCAGAACTAGAAGGGAAACAGCTGAAGTAGCTGCTAAATTAGTAGCTGATGGATATAATGCAGATGCCCTTCATGGCGATTTATCTCAAGCACAAAGAGATGTCGTGATGCACCGATTAAGAAGTCGCATGCTACAAATCCTTGTAGCAACAGATGTAGCCGCTAGAGGAATCGATGTTGATGAATTAACACATGTTATCAATTATAGCCTTCCTGACCAAACTGAACAATATATCCACCGAAGTGGTAGAACAGGTAGAGCAGGTAGAAAAGGAGTTTCCATTGCAATTATTAGTTCTAGAGAAACAAGAAAAATTAATTTCTTAGAGAAAAAAGTGGGGAAATCATTCTCTAGAGAACACATCCCTAAAGGAAGAGAAATTTGTGAAATTAGATTAAAGAACTTAGTAGATAATCTAAAAGAACAACAAATTGATGAGGAAAATATGGCAGAGTTCCTTCCTGCTATTCATGAAAAACTGGAAGGAATGACTCGCGATGAAATTATCAAAGCTTTTATTTCAGCTGAATTCAACCGTATTTTAGCATATTATAAAAATGCTCCTGACTTAAATTACGACGATTCTAATTCTAAAGTATCTAGAAAAGAACGCAAAGAGCGAAAAAATAGGGGAGAATCTGATATGAAACGATTCCATATTAATTTGGGAACCAAAGATAAATTCAATCCTAAAAGATTAATGGGAATGATTAATGATCATCCGGTAATTAGAAATATTAGAATTGGTCAAATAGAAGTCTTAAATAAATTTTCTTTTTTTGAAATAGATCAGGAATTCGAAAGAGAATTACTCAAATCTCTGAATGGTGAAGTATTCGAAGGGAGAAATGTAGTCGTAGAAGAAGTAAGAAGTCCTAAATCTTCAAACCGTTCTTCAAGGAAAAAACCAAGAAAAGGAGGCGGTTCTGGTTACAAGAAAAAAGGCAGCTTCGATTCTTTTAAAAAGAAAAAAAGAAAGAGGTTTTAATTTTTTTGTACAATAAGCAAATTAGTATTTCCGATATCAATTATATTCACAATTGTTCCCGTTTCTAAGGCAGGACCTAATGTGGCAGCTTCTAGTTTATGAGTAGAACTGTTGAGTTTCACTACAATTTTTCCTTTTCCTTGCATATTTTGAGGAATTTTGGAAAAGACTTTTGCTGTCTTTCCGACTGTATCTATAATTTGAAAATGTTTGTTTTCTTCAGTTTTTTGTACTTTTTTGAGTATCATTAGAAAAAACCATACTACAGAAATCCCAAATGAAAATGCACAAATAGTCAATAGTAATTTACTATCAAAAAAATCAAATAATAAAATACCTGTCCAAGAAAACCCCAACATAAAATTATTAAATGTTAATAAAGACAAAGCTGAAAAATTATTTTCATTTTTGCCAATATCCATATTAGCAGCTAAATCATTTCCTATCAGTACTAATGTTATTTGAATAATTAAAATCAAACTGCAAGGAATGGCGATGTACCAAAAAATCCTAAGCAAAGGCTCCATGTTTTCAAAAAATTCCATAATACCTTTTTTTAATCGATTTTGTTGGTTAATCTTTTATATAATTACTAATACAAATGTATTATTTGAAAATAAGCTAGGCTAATTTAGTAGAT
>JAHDBK010000341.1:0-2110 GCA_020630455.1 Saprospiraceae bacterium | reverse complement strand
TTATACGGTTTTAAAAATTACTAGAAATGCGTACTCCATCATTAATGTTGACTATGTAAGCAGTCATTTCCTTATCAAAATTATTTTTATAATTCATATTTAAAATAGGAATGAATTCATTAATAAAATCTTTTTCAATGATTTGAATGGTACATCCTCCAAAACCTCCACCCATCATTCTACATCCTAATATTTGAGGATGTTTTTTTGCTATTTCTACAAAAAAATCTAATTCTGGACAGCTTACTTCATATTGCGTACTCAATCCGTCATGGGAAGTATACATTAATTCTCCAAGTAATTTTAAATCACCTTCTTGTAATGCTTTTACAGCCTTTTCAACTCTTAGATTTTCTTGTATGACAAATTCACACCTTTGATAGACTATATTTGATAATTGGTTTTTGTATTTTAATAATAATGATAATGAAACATCTCTAAGTGATTGAATATTCTTATGTTCTTTTTTAATAATAGTTACACCTTCTTCGCATTCTTGCCGTCTTGTATTATATGCAGAATCTGCTAAGGAATGTTTGATGTTAGTATTGCAAAGTAAAAATGAATAATTTTTTAAATCTACAGGAAAATAGCTATATGATAAATCCCTACAATCCAATAAGATGGCTTGATTTTTTTTACCCATTAAAGAAGCAAATTGATCCATTATCCCACATTGAACACCACTAAAACGCTGTTCGGCTAATTGGGCAATCTTAGCCATTTTTTCTCTTGGAATTTCTAATTCTAAAATGTGATTTAATGCAAAAACAAAAGCCGTTTCTATAGCTGCTGAAGAAGACATTCCGCCTCCTTGTGGTATTGTAGAACTGAATAAGGCATCAAATCCTACCATTTTACCATATTGCTCTTTAATCAACTCAATAATACCCACAGGATAAACCTCCCAAGAACTAAATTGATTAATATTATTAAAATCAAATTCTAAATATTCTTCAATGTCAAGAGCATATATTCTAATTATATTACCATTTGTTTTCTTTATTAATAAAGAAATTTCTTTATTAATTGCAGCAGGTAATACCCAACCATTATTATAATCAGTGTGTTCTCCTATGATATTCAATCTTCCAGGAGACTGAACCATTAAGTCAGCCTGATGATTGAATTTTTCTTCAAATTTATCTCGTAGAAATGCCGTTTTTTCCATTAATTTTGATTTTTTAACAAAAATATAGCATTATATCCACTATTTTAGACAATTTATATATTAAATATTACATTTATATATTTAATTTGTACCTTAATAAAATCTAAATACATATACTGTGTGGAAACCGAAAGTTATTAATAAAAATTAAAATTGTTTTTTAATGGAAAACATCACACAGTTTGTATCCTATTTGGATTATGGAGTATTGGGATTGAGTGCCATCATTCTCATTTTATCATTTGTTTTATTGTCTAGAGAGCAAAAAAGAGAAGTTTTTCGACCTGAAGTTGAAAAAGCCATTCGAAGATACATGATGTTAGCATTAGCCTTTGCCGCTATTGGGTTAGTATCTACTGTTTTAGAAGGCGTTTTTGTAAAACCAGCTAAGGCTGAACAAAAAGAAATGCAAAACCAATTGGATATTATTTCTAATATGGTAGCTATCAATATGCATAAAAAAATGGAAGGAGAAGATGGTTCAATAGTTCCTGATGCTTTAGTCGTCGAGCCACTACCTGAATCTGAAGATTCCGCTGATTCGACTTTAGTTGTACCCAAAGGAGATTCAACCTTGGTCAATTTGCCAGATAGTATAGTGAATTATAATAATCTGAAAAAATCAGTATTCATGTCCTTTTATGATTTTGGAGCCAATAAAGCCATTTTTACAGAAGCTTTAAATAAATTAGAAAAACAGCATCCAGAAATAAAAGAAGATAAAAAGAAAATTATTAATGATTATGATAATTTGGCTGATATGAAAATTCAATGGCTTGAAAAAGAAGTCATCCCTGCTTATGATGAAGCTACCAAAGGACTTTCGGATAAAGATAAAAATGATAAACAAATGATTGTCGAACTTCCTAAGGAATTACTCCTTGAAGGAAGAGATAAAAGTGGAAGGGCAATCGTATCAGATGAAAAGAAAATGAAAGC
>JAHDBK010000340.1 GCA_020630455.1 Saprospiraceae bacterium | reverse complement strand
AATTAAAAATACTAATTTATCTTTCATAAAAAACTTTTCGTAATAACGTCTAATAGACCTTCCTAAACAAGCATTAATAACAAAATTTTGTTATTAATACTTGAAAAACTCCTGACATTCTTCTCGAATTATTTCCCAAGCCTTTAGTACATGTCTTTCTTCAACATTCGTTTGACCTATTACCATCCTTAATGTATATTTTCCTTTTATTTTAGTGTGACTAAGGTATAATTTCCCTTTATTATTAATAGCATTTAATACTTTTTCATTCAAACTATTCAATTCATCTTCATCTTCTAAAAAAACAGGTTTGAACCTAAAACAAATAGTATTTAATGTTAGAGGAGCTAATAGCTCAAAATCTTGATTTTCTATTACTAAATTTTTAAATATTTCGGCTAATTGTAGATGTGTTCTTATTTTATTTCTCAATTTTTCAATTCCAAAATACCTCAACACAAACCATAATTTTAAGGCTCTAAATCTTCTTCCTAAGGGTACTCCCCAATCTCTATAATCATTAACTAAGCCTCTATTATTTGTTTTTAAATATTCTGGTAAAATGCTAAATGTTTTAATTAAACTTTCTTTATCCTTAACATAGTAAGCAGAACAATCAAAATTGGTAAACAACCATTTATGTGGATTAAAAACAAAACTATCTGCTAATTCCAAGCCTATAATTTTTTTCCTAAATTCAGGTAGTATCATTGCCGAACCTCCAAAAGCGGCATCAATATGTAACCACGTACCATATTTCTTTGCAATTTTACCTAAAGTATCTATATCGTCAATAGATGTAGTCCCTGTAGTACCTAGTGTAGCAATAATAGATAAAGGATTTTTTTTATTTTCAATATCTTTTTGAATTTCTTTTTCTAATAATTCTGTATCTATCGCATACCATTGATTAGTAGGTATCTTAACAACATTTTTTTTACCTACTCCCATTATTTTTACCGCTTTTTCAATAGACGAATGAGTTTCTGAAGAGCAATAAATTCTAAATTCTTGATGATTAAATCCTTTTTCATTTATTTCAAAATTAGAATATTTTTCTCTTGCTGTAAGCAAAGCACAAAGAGTTGCGGTTGAGGCAGTATCTTGAATCACTCCCGACCAATTAGAAGGTAAATCCATGATATCTTTCAGCCATTCCAATACTTTTTCTTCCAATTCGGCAGCAGCAGGAGAAGTATCCCAAATCATACATTGAGCACCAATTGCTGATGTCAACATTTCGGCTAAAATAGAAGGAAAACTAGCGTTTGCTGGAAAATAGGCATGAAAATGAGGACTCTGCCAATGTGTAATTCCTTTCATAATTTGAGCATCAAAATCTGACATGATTTGCTTCATCTCTTCTTGATGCATAGGAGCTTTACTAGGTAAGACATCAAATATTTCCCTTGGTTTTACTTGAGATTTAACGGGGTAATTTTCTATGTTTTCATAATAATCACAAATATAATCGACCATTTTATAAGCCTCTTTTCTAAACTCGTCTATTTTCATATTTATTTCGTTTTTATTTTCAAAATTATAAAAAAGAGTTTTTTAAAAGCATTATTTATATAATTATTCATAAAACATATTACAATTATTACCAGAACACATATATTACAAAAATATGGCATATATATTGTACCTTTGTTTAACATTTATTTTATATTCAAATAACTATTTATAATATGTATAAAAAAATCATTTTTAAGAGCATATTACTCATTTTAAGCCTTAATATTTTCGCACAAGACGACTATTTTCAACAAGAAGTACATTATGACATAGATGTTGTTTTAGATCACTCTATCCACTATCTCAATGGAAACGTAGATATTGAATATGTTAATAATTCGCCAGATGAATTGAACGAAATATATCTCCATCTTTGGCCAAATGCTTATCGCAATCGCCAAACAGCATTTTCAAAACAAATATTAGAAAATGGAAATAGTGAATTTTATTTTGCTAAACCTAATCAATTAGGTGGATATAAGGAAATTAATATCAAAGTAAATGAGAAAGTTGTTGAGTGGGATTACTGGAATAATCAACCAGACATTAGTCTAATTGTGTTGGATTCTCCTTTAAAAAGTGGTGAGAAATTGACCATAAATACTCAGTTTAGAATGAAAATTCCAGAATCTTTTTCACGTTTGGGACATGTTGGTCAATCATACCAAATGACACAATGGTATCCCAAACCCGCCGTATATGATAAAAATGGCTGGCATCCAATGCCCTACTTAGACCAAGGAGAATTTTATAGTGAATTTGGTTCTTTTGATGTAAAAATCACATTGCCAAAAGAATATATTGTGGGTGCAACAGGAGTTTTACAAACTGAAGAAGAAATTGCTTTTTTAAATAAAAAAATTGAAGAAACTCAAACTAAAATTAAAAATAAAGAAGACTTTATAAAAGAAGGAAATAATGATTCTGTAGGATATAAAACCATTCATTATATAGCTGATAACGTTCATGATTTTGCTTGGTTTGCAGATAGAGATTTTTATGTCAATAAAAGTGAAGTAACTTTATCAGATGGCAAAATTGTCGACACCTATGTAATGTTTACTGATTATCAAGCAGATTTATGGGTTGATGCTATAGATTATGTCAATCGCTCCGTACAATTTTATTCTGAAAGAATAGGAAATTACCCATATCCTCATGCTACTGCCGTTCAAAGTGCTTTAAGTGCAGGAGCAGGAATGGAATATCCAATGATAACAGTCATTGGTTCTGCTGGTAATGCTCAAGCATTGGACGAAGTCATCACTCACGAAGTAGGACATAATTGGTTTTATGGTATTTTAGCTTCAAATGAAAGAGATTATGCTTGGATGGATGAAGGGTTCAATTCTTATTATGAACACGAATACATGGAGAAGTACTACGAAGAGCAGGATTCTTATTTAGATTATCAAAATTTATCTGGTGTTAGTGCTAGAGAAGCCGATCAATTGACTTTTTATCTACCAATGAGAAGACATACTGACCAAGCCATCAATACTCCTTCACAGGATTTGAGGCAATTTAACTATTGGATGGGAGCTTATGACAAACCCGCTATGTTACTCAAATATCTTGAAGAATATTTAGGTTCTGATACTTTTAATAAAATAATGAAAACCTATTATGAAACATGGCAGTTTAAACACCCTCAACCGAGTGATGTGAAAGCATTATTTGAAAAAGAAAGTGGCAAAAACCTAGATTGGTTTTTTAATGATTTAATCAATACTACAGAACATATTGACTATAAAATAAAGAAAATTCTTTATCAAAATAATAATTATTCTTTAACAATTGAAAATGTTGGGGATGTTTCTTCTCCATTTCCAATAGACATCATTGAAGAAGGAAAAATCGTAAATAGCATTTGGGTAGAAGGATTTGAAGGAGAAAAAACTATTGATCTAAATACTAATATTGGTGACAAGTTTGTCATTGATTACAAAAAAAATATTCCTGATTATAATAGAAAAAATAATACTATAACTCGCAAAGGAGGCAAGATTGAACCCATTCAATTAAAATTTTTAGGAGGTGTTGAAAATCCAGACAGAACATCTATTTATTGGACTCCCGCTGTAGCTATGAATACTTATGATGGATTTATGGGAGGTTTAGCTTTATACAATACGGTCTTGCCTTCAAAGCGTTTTGAGTGGTCATTGGTCGGGATGTATGGAACTCGCTCCAAAGATTTTAATGGTCTTGCTAATCTTCGATATAATATCTATCCAGAAAAATTACAAAGAGTAAGTTTAGGTGTTGGCTATAAAGGATTTAGCTATTCTGAAAATGATTTTTATGAGCAATTTGGAGCTTCAAAAGATTTTGATTACCATAGAACAAGACCTTATGTAGAATTAGAATTAAAAAAGAAAAGAGCTAGGAGCAATACCAAACAAACCATTACAGCTCAAGTACTCATTATTCAACAACAGCTTACAGGTAGTCTAACTAGAGAAACTACACCTACCGACACCTTTTTTGTCTATTCTGGTCATGAGTTTGAAAACATGCTCATTCCTCAAATAAAATATGAAATTTCAAATAGAAGTGTATTGCAACCATATAGCGTAAAAGTAGGTTTGGAAACGCAATCATATAAAACGCGTCCCACTGATGAAAATGCGGCTTATTTGAAAATGGACTTAGAAGCTAATTATAGCTTTATGTATATGCCTAATAAGGGTATTCATATAAGAGGTTATTTAGGTGCTTTTTTATTCAATACTCAAAAAGATGCAGGAGGTACTTCTAATGTCGGTTTTGCAAGAGGTTCATTTTCATTAATTGGTCAAGGAGCAGGAGACTATACTTTTGATCAATTTTATTTTGGAAGAAGCCATACTGACCAAATTTGGTCTCAACAAGTTCACACCAACCAAGGTGGTGGCTTTAAAACTCCAATTGGTGGTTTGACATCGCTTGGAGAAAGTAACAATTTCATAGCAGCAGCTAATATCAAATTTGATATTCCTATTCCTACTCCTGCATTTATACCCGCTGTTCGCCCTTATTTGGATTTAGGCTATTTTAGTAATACTCAACCTAGTGCAGAAAACCAAGGAGAAATGCTCATCGCAGGAGGTGTTGCTTTGGAGTTTTTGGATGGAAGAATTGGTTTGTATTTACCGATGTTTCATAGCGAAAACTTAAAATTATATATGGCTCAAAGAGGAAATTATTTCGCAAGAATTAGTTTTCAATTTGATTTAAATAAACTGAACCCATTCAGCACTTTATATAATTTTGATTTATAAAATCATTATTTGTAATAATGTCTAATACGCATCCGTATCGGATAATTCATTACAGCTTTACCACAATTGACTATACT
>JAHDBK010000339.1 GCA_020630455.1 Saprospiraceae bacterium | reverse complement strand
AAAAAATGAATCAAAAAATACTCGCTTCGCTCAAACCAACAGGGATTTTACTGGGCATCTTAACCGCTGTAGCACTAGTATTGTATTATTATAAAATGCCTGTATTTTGGAGTGGTTATTTTGCGATGATGTTTTTCTATGCTTTAATTTTTTTTATAGGAGCTTACGCTGGCCAAATCAGGAAAAACGATTCGGATACAGATGTGATGTTAGCAGGAAGAGGAATTCCACTATTCATTGCCATATTCACGATGAGTGCTACTTGGGTAGGAGGAGGTTACATCAATGGTACTGCAGAGTATACCGCCTCTAGCGGACTGATGTGGGTACAAGCTCCATGGGGCTATGCCATTAGTTTGATTTTAGGAGGTATTTTCTTTGCTCCAATTATGCGTAAAAGAGAATACAAAACCATGTTAGACCCACTTCAAGAAAAATACGGAGATAAAATGGGAGGCGTTTTATTTCTACCTGCTTTGGCGGGAGAAATATTTTGGACAGCAGCCATTCTAACTGCCTTAGGCACTACCTTTAGTACTGTACTTGGAATTGACGCAACAACCTCTATTATTTTATCATCATTAATAGCCATTGCATACACTGCATTAGGAGGTTTATGGGCAGTTGCATTGACAGATATTTTTCAGATGGTATTATTATTACTAGGACTATTCATTGTTGTTCCCTTTGCTTTGCAATATGTAGGGGGTTGGGGTGAAGCTTGGGCCGTTTATAAAGAAACAAAAGGAGCAACAGCCTCCTTCATCCCTAGTAAAGAAGCCTTAGGTTCTTATTATTGGTATTGGTGGGATTTTGCATTATTACTGATGCTAGGAGGTATACCTTGGCAAGTTTATTTTCAAAGGGTACTCTCAGCCAAAAATGTCAAAACAGCAAGAATGCTTTCCTTCTTAGCAGCAGGGGTCTGTATTATAGCTGCCATACCAGCAGTAATGATAGGCATAATAGGAGATGTTTGGAATACCACTCATACTTGGCAAGAAGTGGGCGCCGCTGTCCCCCCAGAAACCATGACAGAAATTCTTCCTTATGTGATGAGGTATTTAACTAACCCATGGGTCGCCACTATTGGATTAGGAGCTATTGCTGCTGCTGTAATGTCTTCTGTTGATTCTTCCATACTATCTGCTTCTTCTATGGCTACTTGGAATGTTTATCGCCCATTAAAAAAGAAAGAAATCCAAGCTAACGATTTATCCAAAATTTTGAAAAGGATGATATGGATAATCGGTATAGCAGCACTTTTATTAGCTTTAAAAGTCAATAGTGTTTATGCTCTTTGGTTTTTATGTAGTGATTTTGTCTATTGTTTATTATTTCCTCAATTAGCGACTGCATTATTTGATAAAAAAGCAAATGTATATGGTTCGGTAGCTGGATTTATAGTATCCTTTATTCTTCGTTTTGGAGGCGGTGATGCTACCCTAGGCATACCTACTTTAATTCCTTATCCAATGATTGAAGATGGCGTGGTTTTATTCCCTTTCAGAACCTTGGCTATGGTAAGTGGATTGATTACTATTATGGTGGTTTCTAGGATTTTTAGGGAGAAGTAATACGCATCCGTATCGGATAATTCATTACAACTTTATCACAACTGATCATATTTCAAATCTTTACAGTATAGCTAAAGTGTATTTTCAATATGGATTGGTATAAGTTGATTATCAGAAAAAAAACAAAAGCCCAAAGATAAATAGAATTCTTTATCTTTAGTACACTGTAACATAAGTTTATTGAGTTTTTGAAATAAGAATTTTGTTTTGAATCAATGAACGCCCGCAGCCTAATAGCCCTAGCTATTAAGGCGAGGACGTGAAGCAGAGTCAGAACAAAAGGCTCTTTCAAAATACAATTTTATTTATGTTACAGTGTATTTAGGCTTTAAAAAATTATTTCAATACAGATATTTTAAAAAATCGTGAATAATAATTGTCATCAACATATTGAATTATGTAGTTCCCAGCTTTCCAATCTTTTGTAGAAATTGTACAAATATTTTTATTATTCAATTCTTCTTGAAAAACGATCCTACCTAATAAATCCAATATCTTAATTTCTCCATTTACAACAGTTTCATTCAATTGAACATTAATTGTTTCAAAAGCTGGATTAGGATAAATTAATAGTGATTTCTCTTTATTTATACTTGCATTTTTGATATCAGAATATTCAAAAGAATTATCCAAATCAATCATTTTCAATCTATATAAATAATCTACATTAGGCACTACATTTTTATCTTCATAATGATATACTTGTTGTTCTAAAGTATTCCCATTAGCATTTACCCAAGCAATCCTTTCAAAATTTGAATTATCTTCTGTTGCCCTTTGTATTTCAAAACCAGCTGCATTATCTTCTGTTTCAGTGATCCAATCTAAATTTATCCATTGATTTTCAAAGTTTTGAGCTTTAAAAGAAAGCAATTCAACAGGTAAAACGATTGTTCCTGTACCTCCAATTTGAAATAAAGAAAATGCTGTAAATCCTGTCCGACTTACATTAGCTACTGTTGTAGCTACTCCATCACAACTATCAGAACTACCATCAAAACCCCAAGTAGTACCATCATTAGATTTTACGATAGTAAAATCGGCTGCACCAAAAGTATTTATCTCATTAGCTCCTTGTAGTGTTAAATCATAAGCATCCACATCATCATCTGTATCTACATTTTCCAAAGTCCATTGCCCATGATCTATTCTATGAATAACAGGGACTAAATCACTACAATCTAACAATGACAAACCGTCTTCTTCTCCTAAATCTCTAGCAAAAGAAGCACTAATTATTCCTGTGCCATCAGCTACTGTATTGACTCCATTGATTGTCATTACAGCAATTTGATTACCTTCAGCTCCAGCAGCGGCAGTATGAGAATATCCTACAGGAAAATGATAAACCTTACTTGCTCCGTCACTCCTTACTGCTCTTCTCAGATTCCCTTGAATGAATTTATCTGTAGTTCCAATTGTACTATAACCCGTTAGTGTAGTTGCATCATTATTATTTAAATAGATATAATTACTACCCGTTACAACTACTCCCCCTGTTACAAATTTAATACTATTATCTGCTCTTACATTATTAGATAATATCAAATCTGTTTGTGTTGTTTTATCTATAATTAAATGGTGTAAATGATTCGTACCATCATTTAAAGTTCCACTTATTGTTTGATTAGTAGTTCCATTAAAAACATCATCTCCATTGGAGGCATAAGTACCGTTCTGAGTGAGGTTTCCTTTGATTTGAATTTCACCTTCATCATTAGTTAAAGTTCCGACATTAATGACTTCACCATCTACAAAAACAGTAGGTGTAGTAGCATCAGGATTATTTAAATTTGCTGTAGCTTCTCCATCTATATAGAATATAGCCGTACTTTCAATATACAATTCATTTTGAGCAGAAATATGAAAATAGAAGGAAAGCACAAACACTATTATTATTAATTTTTTCATCATATTATTTATTTAAAATTAATTAAAATAATAAAAAGAAGTCTTTATTATTCTATAAAAAATAATAAAGAACTATTCTTTAGATGCTGTTCCATTTACTTGAATTCCTTGACTTTCTAAAACTTGAGTTAAAGCACTCAACTTTGCTTCTAAGTCAGAGTATTGCGTATTCTGAGCCTTTAAATTTTCATTTTCTTTTTTCAAAAGAGCTACTTCTTTTTGCAATTCTTCAATTAATTTTTGTTGCTCTTGAGTAGCTGAAACATTCAACATAGAAATAGCTTCATAATCTACTACCCTAAAATCATCTACTTGACGTCCATATACAAAGACTTCATCACTTTTGTTTGAATTATTGACAGTAAAACTGTTTTCATTAGCTTCTATAACTTCAAAGATTCCTTCTTGGTTATTTTGATATATTAACCTTACTTTATCTCCTACTTTTAAATCATTATTTACAATAATTTTTCCGTTTTCGATATTCGCTTTTTCATAAATATCTGTAACTACATTAGTCGTTTTAGAAACTGCTTGAGGGTAGACTTCTTCTACTTGTTGGGCAATTACTTTTTTATATTCTTTTCTATCTTGAGCAGCATCTTTCATTCTATAATCTGTAATTTGAATATTCATTAAAGTATTCAAATCTTGGGTAGTATTAGTTAAACCTATAACGTTTTTGATTCTTCTATCAGACAATGCATCAAATTCTGAGGCTACCAATCTATTAGAAGCATATAAAGAAATATCGATAACTCCTGAACAACAAGGTCCTCCTGAAGATCCGTTAGCATAAAAAGTAAAATTACCCACACTTGTATTGACTGAAGCATTAATATCTATAGTTCCTCTAGGAGCGGCTGTTGTTCCGATACCGATTCCTCCTGAACTATGCAAAACCATAGCAGGAGCATCATCTCCGTCGGCATTACCATTTGCCCAAAAAGCCAAACCATTAGAGCCACCGATTCTTCCCCAACCATCATTCATAAACTCTAGTGTTCCATCTCCATTTCTACCTCTAACAAGTCGAGCTGCTTCACCAAAAGAACCGCCTGTTTGTCCTCCTATATAAGGAGAGCCAACATAAACACCTGGCCAATCATTTGTTCCAGAGTCATAATCGATAAACCATGCTAAATCTCTTGTACTGCTCCTTACAACAGTATGCTTATTTCCTTGTATTTGTGGACCATCTATTGAACCGCCTACATATCGAATAAAATGGTTGCCATCTGTTCCTGCCCTTAATAATAACTGATTATCATTAATCGCTACATTTCCCGCTACATCTAATTTTGCATTGGGACTTGCTGTACCAATACCTACATTTCCATTAGCAAAAATATTTTGAATAAAAAATACAATAAGAATAATTAAAGTAAA
>JAHDBK010000338.1 GCA_020630455.1 Saprospiraceae bacterium | reverse complement strand
AAATATTAACTCATCCCAGTCTTCGTAGCCCAACTCGTTAAGGAACATTAAAAAAGGTAATAACATACAATAAACACCTATAGTAAAGTATAATATATAATTCATACATTTAATCTAATGAAGTATTCTACTTATTTAGAAATTCAAGAAATAAGTGAGCAAGATTTTGGTAATATGTAAGTTTTTCCATCTCTTGAATATCTTTCCTTTACAATAATACTTGCGGTATTGGTATTGAAAAATCCTATGAAATTGTCTGGTGTGTTTTTTGGCACTTCAATTAACTGCCATTGTAAATTTTTAGAATTGAAAATTGGAGGATTTATTTTAATCACTTTTAAAAATAAATAGTCTTTAAAGAATAAAAATTCCAATTTTCCACGAATAAAAAAATAAAAAGATTATAATTATAAGAAAAACAAAGTGACTATCAATTACCTAGCATTACCCAATTAAGTCAAGTCAGGACTTGTAATCTTAAATGGTTTTGCACAGGTTTGTTTTACTCAAGCGTTGAAGTGTCCTACTAAAATTTCAGACCTTTTCAATGTTGAGTCATTACAAATTAAAATTGATAGTCACTTTAATTTAAGAATTAAATACCACCTCATATAAAAAATGTCCACCAATCCTTTTAGATTGATAGACATTAGTTTAATGTAATTATTTAGTTCTTTATGCTGCTGCTGTTAATTCTTCATAGGTTAATCTACCATTAACATTATTGAATAACACTTCAAATTTTTCATAAGCATTCTTCTCTCGATTGTTATATCTAAATGATGCTTCTGCAACGTACTTATCAATATGTTTCGGTGAAACTCTATGATATATGCCAATAATAGAACGTTTTAATAAACTCCAAAAATTTTCTATAGTATTAGTATGTGCTTCGTCGATGACATACTTTCCTGCGGAGTGGTCAACTTTTAAATGATTAAATGCATACCGAACTTTTGCATAACCACGAAACTCATCTGTAAAAACTGTTGAAGCATCTGCTATGTTAGATTTTAGTAATGGTAGTAAAACTTCGCTATTAACATTAGCAACCGATCTAGCCCGAATTTTTCCATTCCGTTCAATCATTCCAACTATAGCAACTTTAGCCTTTGTTGAACGTCCCTGTGTACCTTTGACTCTTTTGTTTTTATGTTTATTTGCTTGTTTTCCACCAACATAAGTTTCATCAACCTCAACTTGACCTGATAGTTTTTTAAAGTCCCATTTTGATTCATCCATAGATTCTCTTAAACGAGATAACATGAACCATGCTGTCTTTTGAGTAACTTGAATATCTTCTGCTAGTTGATAAGATGAAATTCCCTTTTTATGATGACAAAGCATGTACATAGCGGTCATCCATTTTGATAAAGAAATTTTGGTTGAGTGTAACTTTGTTCCTGTTGTTACACTAAATTGGCGTTTGCAACTTTTACATTTGAATTTTGAACGAGATTTTAAAAAGTAATGCTCATCTTGTTTTTCACAATGAGGACAAACAGGAATCCCTCCCCAACGATTTTTAACCCAATATTCAATACAATTTAATTCAGAACTAAAAAAGCTCATGATTTCCCAAAGGGACGGGTTTTTCTTTTTGCACATACAACGCCAAATATTGTTACAATATGATAACAACATTTACGTTGTATTTAGTTCCTTATTGTAATCCAATCAAGAAAGACTTAAAAAAATCAATAGTAGCGTTAATAATTCTTGGTTTAATATATTTTATCTTCTTTTAAATTCTATTCTTATTGAACAATCATCCTCACGAGTCCAAGTCATTTCATTACAATTAACTTCATAATTAAAAATTCCGTCATCACCACAACATATAAATATTTGTTTATCGTTGTATTCATAATCTCGTTGAGTAACATCATAATCTCCAAAAACTAAAGTCCACATAGTATATTCAATTTGAGTAAATTCAACAACACCACAATTAACATTAGTGGAATCGGGGTGACAATTATCTTCAAAGAATACTTCACCCTCACATGTATCATTAGCATATGTAAATTGCCAACTTCCAAGTAGAGTATTATTACAATCTGGTGGTGAACTTTCAGTTCCACAACAGATGAATAGAAAAGGTAGAATTAATAGGTTCAAATATTTCATACGTTCAGATTTTAAGCAAATATAAACGTACAACGTATACGTTGTATGGACGAAGCCAAATAATTCTCACATTGCCAATGTGAAACCCAACAAAACACTTGAAGCATTAGGATTAAAATTTAAGGAAATGCGCCTTAAAAAGGGTTTGACACAATCTCAATTAGCGGCACTAGTAGATAAAGACCAACAATCAATTCAGCGATTTGAAAAAGGTAGAATTAATCCAACATACTTATACCTTTTAGAAATTTGTTATGGATTGGAAATTAAATTGGTCGATGTAATAGATGAAATTTCTGAATCTCGATAATATAATTTGTCAATAAGACATAAAAATTTCTTACAAATTAAAGATTAACAACTAAACGATTCTTATTAAGTTTTACCACCATGTCTATAATGGAATTGCTTATAAAAATGTCTACTATATAAACAATATATGGTCGTTTAAAAATACTCGGAGTATTTATAATTGATTTACTTATTCTAACAAGTAATTTTTGTTTCAAAACGATAGAAAAATTTTAAATTGAGAAAGCTCTATGTGTCAAAACAAACAACTTAATCCTTTTTCAAGAATCCAACATGGGCTACGTGTTCGTGATCTGTTTCCTATGCAGTTAAATAAGAAATGTGCATGTGGTTGTGGTAATGGTTTAGTAGGTAGACAAAGAATGTGGTTCTCTGAAGATTGTAAACAAAAATCATATCAAGAATATCTTGTAATTCTTGGAGATAGAGATACAATTCGGCACTTACTATATTCAATTGACCAAGGAGCATGTAGACATTGTGGCTTGATTACAGATACTTGGGAAGCAGACCACATATTACCAGTATATAAAGGTGGTGGTGCTTGTTCAATAGAGAATTTTCAAACGTTATGTTACGATTGCCATAAGCAAAAAACTTATTTGGATTCAAGAGAAGCCCATAATGAAACTATTTCCCTACATGACCCACTTAAATCTTTTTCACGTTGCTTAAAAGATTTAGGAGAACGAACAATATTTGCAGTTGATACATCAACTCCGTAACAGTATTTTCGGTCAATGTAATCTACAAATTCGGGATATTCTTTATTTAAACTATTGAATAACAGAAGACCAACATCAAGTAATGATGCTTCTTCTAATGGAGGTGATTTACTATGATGAAATTTAACACCACCAATCAATTGGTCATCCGAGTTAAAAATTAATAATTCTGGAAACATTATAATTTTTAAACCTTCTACATTCAAAAATTTATTTTTTAAATCATTTTTCACATAGTAAGCACCTTTTGGAATTTTAGGTAATTCTAACTTCTTGGCGTTATTAATTAAAGTTGTAGAAGCTTTATTGTCTCTATGTATAAAATCATCTTTAGATTTTGATTTTCTAGCTTTTATTACTGCTAATGCCTTATTTAATTCATTTACATCACCCTCAATGAAAAAATTAAGTATATACTTTTTTACTGCCCCATAATACGGAGGATAGTCCCTGTCTTGAGGGAATTTAGCGTTATGCAGAATCTGTTGTCTCTTAGCAGCTTTCTTAGCTTGATTGTATTCTGCAAATTTGTTAAGTGAGATATTTGGTTCGTTAACCATTGTAAAATTAATTTAATGTGATAGGATGTTCTAATCCCAAATTAGGTTGATATATTCTATTTGTACTAATTATTGATAATAATAACCTGCCCTAATGGGCAGGTTAAAACAATTATGCACCTATATCATTACATTTAGGATATCGTCCATTTTTTTGATAATATTCATCTAATAAGTCCTTTTCCCGTTTAATGGGGTCATGGTGTTGTTCCACATTAAAATAGGTTGCACTTTTTGTACAGTAACCTTCATAACCATTTAAGTGACTATACAAACGGTCTCTTAAATTAGTTACCGACCTTCCATAATAGATAACTTTTTGGCTACCGTCATAAAGACCGTAAACACCTTTTGATTCAGGTGCATAGAAGTTGACATTTCCGATTGAAAATAAATGTTTAGTTGTAAAAATTGGCATAGGCAATTTTTTTTAAAAATTAAAAAATGAAAAGCCTTACCAGAAGAAATGGATCATTATCTTTATAACGATTTTGGGATAGGAACTAAAATCATTATAAGAACAGCTCCGTCACTAGTGGTGGGGCTTTTCTTATGTCTCTACAAATATATTAGGAAAAAATGGAATATATAAAATTAGTTATCAACAATTCATATATGAATTTTATGAATTAATTGACAGTTGATTATCAACTAATTATAACGTGTGCGCCGTTGAATTCGGAAATTTATACACGTAAGCTTGGAGTTATTAACAATTTGTAAGGACTGATAATAATCAATTTGACAGTTTAAATTTACTAATACAACATATACGATGTATTTTTGAATAAAGTGAATCTTTATGATAAACTGTGTCAACTGTAAGAATGAGGTGTCAGAAAGGTCAGAGGTGTGTGTTTATTGTGGTGAACCACATCCGAGTATTCCGAAAAATTTAAGACAAGAATTACATCAACAACATAATAGAATTGAAGTCAAGTTTAAATTCTATTTCAATTTAATAATAGGTGTAATACTATTAGTTATTATTTTGGGGGCTTGTTGAAAGGGGATTGATAACTTATTTTGTAAAAAAACCTTTTTAGTCTAACTCTCTGATTATTAATAATCAACAGATTAAGTATTCTTTTAGGTGTTTATTGTATGTTATTACCTTAAAAAATATTCTATATGCCCTGGAATGACAGTACCTATGTGTGCTTCATCAAA
>JAHDBK010000337.1 GCA_020630455.1 Saprospiraceae bacterium | reverse complement strand
TAGCTAAGGCTATTAGGCTGCGGGCATTCATTGATTCAAAACAAAATTCTTATTTAAAAAACTCAATAAATTTATGTTATAGTGTACTTATTCTATAAATAATTTATTAATTATTCCATCTTTTTATAATTTTAAGCGTTTCAATTATAGTTTATAATTACAATAAGATGGCAATTAAGCAAAAAGGGAAATCTTTAAAATCTACTGGCAAAAACCTAAGTAATACTTTTTATCAACTAGAAGTATTGAATGATCAAGAATTATTATCGGATAAAATTCCTCTTTTTTCTAAAAAAGTAGCGGAAACCACTCTTTTCTCTCCATTAAAACCAAAACAGATTGAGATATTTCAAATTAACATAGGAAAACTATGTAACCAAACCTGTGCTCATTGTCATGTAGATGCTGGTCCAGATAGAAAAGAAGAACAAATGTCTAGGGAAGATTTAGAAATTTGCTTAGATATTATCAAATCTATCCCTTCTATTCATACTATAGATATCACAGGTGGAGCTCCTGAAATGAATGTAAATTTCAGATGGTTTGTTGAGCAGTGTTCTTTGTTGGGAAAGAAAGTAATTGATAGATGTAATTTAACAATAATAGTCGCTAATAAAAAATACCATGATTTACCTGCTTTTTTTGCTAAACATAAAGTTCAAATCGTCTCATCCCTACCCTATTACAATAAAAACAGAACAGATAGACAAAGAGGTGACGGCGTTTTTGAAGATTCCATTAAGGCCCTAAAAATGCTCAATGATGTGGGTTATGGAAAAGAAAACTCAGACTTAACATTAGATTTAGTCTACAATCCAGCTGGAGCATTTTTACCTGGCGACCAAGCCAGTTTACAAGCAGAATTTAAAAGACAGTTGAAAACCAAATATGATATTGATTTCAATATGTTATATTGTATAACTAATTTACCTATTAGTAGATTCCTTGATTATTTATTACAATCTGGAAAATATCAGCATTATATGGAATCGCTTTTGGAAGCATATAATCCTAATACTGTAGATGGTTTAATGTGTAGAAATACAATCTCTGTTAGTTGGGATGGATATCTATATGATTGTGATTTTAATCAAATGCTTGATTTAAAAGTAGCATCTAAAAGTCAGCATATCTCAAATTTTGATATTAAAAACTTAGAAAGCAGAAGCATTGTGCTCAACCAACATTGCTATGGTTGTACAGCAGGTGCTGGTTCTAGTTGTGGAGGTGAAATAGTATAAGTTAGAAGACAATATAAATTAGATATACTATCAAATAATAAAGAGTTTTCTTTATTATTTTAATGTATACATGTATAATTATTTTTGTTCACTAATTTTATTTTTCAAACAATACACTTGTGGCATCTTATTTGTAATAGAGTATATACCTACACTTATTATTTTTTCAAAAAAATAATCTTATTACTCGTTTTCCTTTTTTAAAAAGTATTATTAATCTTATTAAAAATTTTAGCTATGAGAAGAGTTTATACTTCCATACTATTTATCCCCGTTTTAACTTTTTGTATTTTGTTATTTAATAATAATAAAATTGAAGCCAATTGTAATAATTGTAGCACAATGGTATGTGATGGAGTTAATTGTGATGATGGTTCTTCAGGTGATGGAGTTCAAACTTCTAAAAACTGTTCCTGTGGAAATGCTATATCAGGTGCTTGTGCTTATGTTTATATGGACTTAACAGGTAGCCCCTATTATGACCCAAATGACCCATTAACAAAATTGATTATTTTCACACAAGAATCTGGAAACTTTTCCATTTATTATACAGATACTAATTGCACAATAAGTGATTGTGCTAGTCCTGATTTCGTAGTATCAAGTGGACAAGCAGTTGATAATTTACCTGGTGCTCAATTCTCAATGATTGTTTGTAAAAATGGTGGAAATGCAGGTAGGAGAGATTTTAGTTTTTCTGTAAGTAGTTCTACTATTGAAAACTGTGTAAATACTGTTGATGATACGCAAAATGGTTTGGTAGATTGTGACGACCCTTCTTGTTCTACAGACACTAGTTGTGATTTTACGTCCTCTTCAAGTGGTGATGATTCTGGAATGGAATCAAACAATAGACTTGGACAATTGATAGCTAAAAGAAATTATAATAGAACTATAAGTCAAAGAAAAAATGTCTATTCTATTGAAAATAAAGTAACTACTCAAACACTTCAAAATAGAAATGAAACGGATTTGGATTTCTTTATTCCTATTGACCCTTTTAGCCATTCTAGTACTTATTTAAGCTCTCCTACTGATTTGATAGGCATTACTAATGCAAAGGAAGTCATGAGCGTAGATTATTATATTCAAGATGAAGTAAAAGCAGCTATTTTAGCTATCAAAACAGATGAAGAAGTTTATGAACATACTAAATATATTTGTGATAGATTAGATGGTACGAGTATTGAAAATATTTGGAATTATGCCATAGACGATGAACATGCTTTTATCGTTACTAAATATCAGCATCTAAATGGAATTAAAGAATATTCTACAACTTTCTCAATTTATAAAAATGAAAATGAAAATTACACCTTGGAGAATCATTGGAATCTAGAAAGTTATCCAAAGGATAAATCTTATATAAACTTTCAAATTTGGGCGAGTAATATGCAACAACTTAAAGAGTTGACATTAGAAGTTTTAGAAAAGATAGAGGATGACAAAATTATTGACCAATATCATATCAGTGATAAACCATCTGTCTATATTAAAAACCTAGAATATAAAGAAAATTCTTTATATTTAAATATTATTAATCATGATAATATTAATAATTTAGAATTAAATGGAGATGCGTTTTTAACTGAATTATCTGATGCAGTACAAGTCAATTATAATATATCATTAAGCGGAGAAAAAGAAGAAAGTATTATTGTAGATACAGAGAGTTTTTATGCAATGGGACTGACTGTATCTTATGATAATATCAATGTACATGATGTTATTTATTTTGCTGATGGTGTGTGGGATATTGATTATAATGCCAATCAAACTGATATTTATAATTACCAAATTTTTCCTAATCTAACTTCCACAAATGAAAATGAATATTTGATTGAAAGAAATATTTTAGTAGAAGGGATGTTCGAAAATGACATCAGTATATTTCGTTCTCTAGATGCTAGATTTAATGCTAATAATTTATCGAAGTACAATCAACTACAATTCACTGCTGAAGGAAATGGCAGTTTAGAAGTTATTTTGGTTAAAGAAAGTATTGAAAACTGGGAAAATCACCCAAGAACGGTTGTTTCATTATCTGAAAATACACAGACATTCCAATTGAACATTCATGATTTTATTACTAATGAAAATGAAGAATGGGATGATATTGAAATGATTGTTTTTAAATTATATAATGATAAAGCTGGAGAACAAAATATATTTAGACTCAGTATCAATGATTTAATGTTTAAAAATGCTAATTTAAGTCAAGAATTGGGTATTCTTGGAGAAGAAATTTCCATACATCCAAACCCTTTCAGAGATAATGCCCAAATCCAATTCAATACTCTTGCAGAACTAAATTATACTTTAGAAATTTTCAATGCTGAAGGCAAGCAAATATTGTTGCAAAACAATAGAAGTATAAGAGGAAATAATATTGTTGAGATTCATAATGACAATTATACTCATGGAATATATTTCATAAAAATTGAATTGGAAAACGGAGAGTTTTTATATCAAAAACTCATTATAATTGAATAATGTTTTATTTGGATTGGTTAATATTAAAAAGGTGGTTGATTGTATCGACCACCTTTAATATTTTAGAGCATCTAATCATGTACCCAAAACCCAAAATCTCTATAATTTATCCTCACCCACCATTTAGCATGGTCACCAAAATGAGTAAAATACTTTCTATTTCTTCCTCCTGCTTGAGATTGAAGTGGAAATTTTACTGTTCCATCATCATTATAATCGGCTTTCAAACTATCTGTTTCTGGAACAATTGGACAAATGTGTCCCGAACGATTAGCATCTAATTGTTGAGCAGTAATAATACAAATTTTTCCTTCATTGGCATCTTTCTGTACTTCAGTAACATCAAATTTACGTTCCCAACCAAATTTAGCTCCAAATTCTTCTAACCATAAATGCAAATTATTAGCATTCATTTCCCTCACTGTAAATGAATTATTCAAATAATCCAAAACAACATTTACTTTCTTATTTCTTAATAATGCACATTGAGAATCTGGATTCCACCAAACTCTTGGCAAATATGCCCCTCCTAAATAACAGTAATCATAAGTATAAATATTACAATAAGTATATTTACTTGTTGGTTGATACCTTTCACTCTTTTCTACATCCAACCAATCAACTATTTTGTGTAAACTATCAATTCTTTTTTGACGACTATTCAAATCTCTAGTGGGTCTGCTTGATTCTCCTAAAGGATATACCCTACCATGAGGATTAGAACGAGTTACATTTCTTTTATTTTCAAGTAAATGTACTGCTTCCAAAGAATTGAATTCCATCTGTGTAACTGGTGTTGTATCTGATTTTTTATCCAAATACTTTCCTCCCACATATCCTACTAATTCTTTATTATTAATAATTTTTTTTATCCTTACCCAAAATGAACTGGTATTATTAGGGTCTGGAAACATTTCTACTTCATCCCCTGCATAAAATCTGCTAATAATATTAATAGAAGACCTAGAAGTAGGCGTGACTCTTACATTTAAACTATCTGTATTAACTATTCTTATTTCTGCCATGTTTTTTTTAGTTTTTTAATTTTTGTAAATTTAATAAATATTAGATAATTCTATAATATTTTGCAATAAAATTGTTTATTATTAAAATTTGAACATGCTCTAAACATTAAAATATAAAAAAATCTCTTTATTAATTTATTATTTATA
>JAHDBK010000336.1 GCA_020630455.1 Saprospiraceae bacterium | reverse complement strand
GTAACAGAAACCATTTTTACCTCTTGGAATATTACAATAGCTCTTGTTGCTCTAGCTGCTATTGCCCTCGTAATGCCCTTGATGCATCCCGATAAAAAAGATGTATTTATACTCAAATCTGATGTTATAGAACAATCTGAAAAAGAAAAACAAGCAAGGAAAAATGAGCAAGAAGAACATAAAGCACTTGATGATGATTTTACTTTAGAATCTGCTGCAAGTACTGAACCTAATTATAAAAAAAATAAAAAAGAAACCTTTGGTGATATGTTAGATTCTCATCAAGGATTGATTATTACTTTTGGTGTTTTAGTATTACTCTATTTGATTCTCTGGTTTAAATCTGAAGGCTTAAATCTCAATTTGAATATTGTAAATTGGACATTTATCACATTAGGGATGTTGTTGGCTCGTTCTCCCAAACATTATGTGGATTTAATTACCAATGCGAGTTCTTTATTAGGACCTATTCTCTTGCAATATCCTTTTTATGCAGGTATTATGGGTTTGATGAAAGATACAGGAATGATGAATGAGCTTTCGCAAATATTCATGCAAGTGGCTAATGCTGATACATTGAGTTTTTGGGCATTTATATCAAGTGGAGTAGTCAATATGTTTGTTCCTTCTGGTGGCGGACAGTGGGTCGTTCAAGGACCTATATTTATAGATGCCGCATCTAAATTAGGAACGGATTATTCGCTCATAGTGATGGGTGTAGCTTATGGCGACCAATGGACTAATATGATTCAACCATTCTGGACAATTCCTTTATTGGCAATTGCTAATTTAGATATGAGAAAAATAATGGGATATACCTTTGTGGTTTTAATCATCACTTTTTTGGTCTTTGGAGGTGCTTTGTTGTTGATGGGGGCTGGTTAGTGTTATTTTAGTATAAATAAAAAAAATCCTTTATCTTCAATTGAAAATAAAGGATTTTTTTATCGTTTTTAAAAATTATTTCCCCTCATTAATCTTATCTAAAAGACCTTGTGTGAAGCTATAATCTTCTTTATTTGCTTTCGCAATATCTATAGCCGCATTAGCATATTTGATGGCTTTTTTAGTCTTTCCTAATTTATGATAAAGATGAGCAACGGTATCGTTGTTTTCATATCTATTAGACATTTTAACGGATTTTTTAGCCCATTTTAATGCTTGCTTTAAATACTTCTTATCATCTATTACTTCATAAAAAGTCCAAGCCGCTTCATTTAATTCCGAATAATCTCTAGGAGGGAATTTTTTGAAACGATCAATAGCGGCATCAGCATATCCCTTTCTATCACCAGCTTGACGGTAGTAGCTCATTTTAAAATTAGCATACAATTCGCCAGCTTTTTCTGGATAATACTTTTTGAAAATTCCTTCAATTTCTTCAAGCGTTGGTTGCGTTTCACCATAATAGATTTGCATATAAATCAATTGCTCAATTTTTTGAGTTACAGCTCTTTCTCCAAGTACATCTTTGAATTTTTGTTTGTTTTTAACTAAATATTCAAAAGCAGGAGATGAAGCATCATCAGTGTATTGATAGATGAATTCGATATTTTCTTCAGTACCCCAATCATCTTGGGTCTCTAAATAAGCATCTGCAATTTCGCTATGACTTCCATCCGCTGTATTATATCTGATTTCAGTATATTTTCTTAAAAAATTAGCATCTCTATTTCCATCAGCATATTTTTTCTCAAGAGCAGAAAGAGATTTGGTAGGGTCATTGGCTGTTTTTCCAAGTTGGATGAAATCTTCTGCTTCCATATAACCAGCAACACGGTGAATTAAAGTTCCACTACCATCTATAAATAATAATGTTGGATATGCTCTAACATTATACATTTTAGCTAATTTAATACCTTCCCCATTCTCCATGTCTATCTTTACATTGATGAAATTAGCATTGTAAAATGCCCCTACCTCTTTTTGTGGAAATATCTCTTTTGACATCTTTTTGCAAGGTCCACACCAAGTAGTGTAAGCATCCATAAATATTAAACGATTGCTTTCCGTTGCCATTTGAAGTAATTCTTTCCAAGTTTTACCTTCTTCAAACTGTATACCTTCATCAGCAGCAAATGTAGCCGCTTGTACTATAAAGAGTGCCAGTACTAAAACAATAATCTTTTTCATTTTTACTAATTTATAAAGTTGGAACTAAGTAATTATTTATTTTAACTACTTAATTATTATAATAAAATTTATCCTTTTAATAATTCAATTTTTTGAATTAATTGGTTAATCAAGTTAAGGTCTCCTGGGTTACCATTCGCAGCAACTAGAGCTTTTTGAGCTACTTCTAATGCTTTATCTGCTTTATTATTAGTGTACAACAAATCTGCATAAGTATAATAATGAGAAGCACTCGCTTCTAATTTACAAGCAGCAGCAGCATGTTTTTCTGCTTCTTTTAACACCTTTTCTTCTGTGGGTAAATACTGCTTCATTTCTCTAGCTAATTCATTGAGTTTGCCTGCATCATTAATGGCATATTCTTTTACATATTTTTTAGCTGACTTGAGATAGTTTTTGACATCACCTGTAAATAAATAATATTTCTTATCAGCTCTTAAATGAAATAATTTAGCTCTATCCTTATCAGAAATCTCATTGATTTTCTTTTTTGATTCTTCTAATAATGTAAGACTTTCGTATTCTACTGCTTTATTTACAGTAACATTGGTAACTTCTATTATTTTTTTGTCAAAAGCTTCTTGACCAAAAATTTCTATAACTTTCTTTTTTCTATCAATGACTAAATTAAAAATACGAGAATCAGATTCAGTCAAGGCTTCAAATAAGAATTTGATATTGAATTCTGTATCTAAGTCATCTTGTGTTTTAATATACTCGTTCGCTATTTTTAAACTCGGTTTTTTAGCCTTATTCAACTCAATGATATAATGATAAATGAAATCGGGGTCTCTTTTTCCTTCTTCATATAATTTTGCATAATCTTCACTCTTATTGTTTTTGCGAAGTGCCATTTCTCCTAACTGAATTAATTTATCAGCAGGTTTAGCTCCTTTAGATAAATGTATTAATTCTCCTTCGCCATCTATAAATAAAAGTGTTGGATAAGCTCTAACGCCATACTTTCTAGCAAATGTGGGTCCTTCTCCTTTCTCCATATCCAATTTTACATTGACAAAGTTTTGATTGTAAAAGTCACCAACAGATTTTTGAGGGAATATATCTCTTGCCATTTTTTTACAAGGTCCACACCAAGTAGTATAAGCATCAACAAAAATGAGTTTTCTTTCTTCTTTAGCAAAAGTCTTGGCTTCTTCCCAAGTGCCATGGAAAAAATCAATTCCTTCGGCAAAAGCAATATTGAGTGAAAACAAGGCTATAAAAATTGAAAATATATATTTCATTAGATCTAAATTTTAAAATTCATAAAGAGTCCTACAAAAATAATGCTTTACAGGACTAAGAACAGCTTTTTAAAGAAAATAGTTAAAAATTTAGTACCATTTTAACGAATGTTTCACAACCATTCTACTTTATCATTGATATTTCCTCTTTCAGAATCCAATTCAGTAGCGTCATAATAACCCATATAGAAAAAACCTAAACATCGTTGATTAGAAGCTAATTGTAAAAAATCATTGGAATGATAAGCAGACTTTGGACTACTCCAATAAGAACCAATCCCATAAGCACTGCAAGTCAACCACATGTTTTGTACAGCCATTGCTACAGCAGCAATTTCTTCTTCTTCAGGTACAACTTCATTACGCTCCATACATATAGCAATGACAGCAGAAGATTGTAAAGGTTTATTAGTAGTCCTTTTATATTTAAAATCTGAATACTTTTCTTGAGGAGTATTTTTTTTATAATATTGTCCTAAATAATCGCTTAGTTTTTGTAAACTTTCTCCTCTAAAAACTTTAAACCTCCAAGGTTCAGTTTTTCGATGCGTTGGAGCCCAATTCGCATTTTCTAAAATTTGCTCAATGACATCTTTTGGAATTTCTTTATCATTATACATCGGTGGATATACAGAACGCCTATTTTTAATAATAGTATTAATAATTTCTATTTTCATAATTTTAAATCAATTTTAAATATTTAATCCAAGTACCATAATTAAAAGTTTGGACATTATTATTTTTAAAATATGGAGTCAAGTTTTTATTCAGCCATTTATCTATATAATCATAATCTAATTGTTCATTACTTACTACAGCTGTAATATTACTTTGTGTTGTAAAATAATTAATTAATGCTTCTTTTTGAAGTTGAATAGGAATGTCAAAGCGTTCTTCAAATACTATTTCAAAACCTTTAGAATTAATATTTTCATTGGTCCACTCATAGCGATTATTTCTAGGGGGAGAAGGAAATTTGTTTAAATATTTTTCAGCAAATATATTCTTGAATTGACTGTTGTCTATTAATTCAAATTTAAAATAATTATCATAAATAATGAGATAAGCGTTTTCTTTTAAAAGTCTTTTGCATTCCACTAAAAAAGCATCAATATCTAACCAATGTACTCCAGAAGCAATGGTAATTAAATCAAAGAAATCATCTTCAAAAGGTTGCTTTAAAGCATCACATTGAATATATTCAACCCCTTCTTTTTCTTGAGTATATTTAAGCATTTCTTCAGAAATATCTGAGCCATAAACCGCCTTGGAAATAAGAGATAAAGCTCTAGTAGATAGGCCTGTTCCGCAAGCAATGTCTAATGCCTTTTCTAATTTATTTTTAGTAGTTATTTGAAGTTTTTTAGCAATTCTTTTGATCGCCTTTTTATGATAGTAGGGCCTGCCAGATGCATATCTTTTTGCGGTTTCCTTTGGACTAAAGTAGTTCATTTTGTATGTATTTATTTTTATTAAATAATGTGTATTATAAAGAGTTTTTTTTATTTATTAGATGTTATTACGAAAAGTTTTTTA
>JAHDBK010000335.1 GCA_020630455.1 Saprospiraceae bacterium | reverse complement strand
TGTGATATTAGAACATAAATTTTTAGATATAGTTTAAATTGGGTTGGACTTTAAGTATACAAGGTAATTATTTTATAGCTGAACAAACGGGTGCGGTATTAAATGTAATACATGACTATCCTGCTAAAGATATAGCTGTACGAAAAAAGTATGTTGATAGTACAGATTATTCATTTTTCCATTCTAACGGTGGGAGCGAGTTAATCATAAAGGAAATGGCTAGAGTTGCATTTTCAGATATAACCGCTAAGAATGGAGAGTTTACAACCTTAGAAGAGTTTGAAGATTGGGTAAGATGCTTTACTGGTTCAATAACTTATTTTATTGACGAAATAGAAAATAAACTTGATACTATTTCAATTAACAACTCACTAGCTAATAGTAATAATCATTTTGATATACCTCAAAGTAATACAAGTTTGCTTCTTGTTGCTTCAAATGAAAATAGGAAAGAGTTAATAATACGTAATGATTCGCAGGGAAATCAAAAGCTTTACATTGGGTTTAATGATCCAGCTACTTTAAATAACGCTGTTATTTTATCTAAAAACCAAATATGGATAGAAGATAAATTCAAAGGAGAAATTTATGGGATTTGGGATGGAAACGGAAATGGATTCGCTAGAATAGAAGAAAAAATAACATGAGTAGGTTAATAGACTTAAATAATAGTTTGAATAATGGTTTTAGTTGGGAGTTTCTAGCTTTAAACTGGACTTCTGAACCTATTTTCTTAGAAAGTTTGTCAGATGGAGATGTTTATTCTTATGAATTAAACGGTGTTACTCGTTATAGGTTTATACCTAATAATTATAACGCTATGAACGATTCATTTTTTGAAAACTTCGATAATTCAAATTTAACAAATTTAATAAATAATAGAGGGTAATGGCTGTTTCTACGTTAACAAATACACCAAATGTTTTGAATCTTGCGGAATCTGTAACTGGATGGCAAGGCGATTCATTTACATTTCAATCAGACCTTTTTTTACAAGGAACAGGCGGTGTAGAATGCTCTCTTACCAATAATGGAAACAATGATGTATTTGTTAATGATTTCACGCCAGCGAATTTAAACGCGACTCATTTACGTTTGTGGTTTAACATTACATTTTTAGGTAACTTATCTTCCATAAATCCAATACAAGCATTCATATCAGATGGAACAAACACAGCCTACTGGGATATCGGTTTTGAATATACTGGTGGTTGGGCTAATATTGTGGTTGATACTTCCGCAACTCCTTTAAGTGGAACAAAACCAACAGGAAACAGTACGCAGGTAGGAATAAGGTTTGTAACATCATCTAAACCAAGAAATGTACCTGCAAACGCTTATTTTGATGCTTGGTATTACGGTGATGGATATACAGTTACTGGAGGTACAAATGGAGATGAGATTAACTGGGAATCAATATTTTTAGAGGATAATAATAATTCATACGGGGTAGTAAAAAAAATAGACGATATATACTTTTTATCGGGTGATATATCCATAGGTATAGGAGCAACTACGACATTCTTTAAGTCAGCAGAAAAAGTACAGTTTCAAGATTTACCAGTTAACGAAAATTTGTATTCTGTTTCATTTTCGGGTTCTGGTTTGAATGTAGATATAATAGGGGGTTCTTATGGTGCAGCAGGGAATCAAAACTATATATTTGATGCCTCAGACACATTGATGATATTTAAAGCATTAGGGGTTCAATTCGAAAAAGGAATACCAAGCTTTGGAGCTGGTGGTGATGCTCAAAATTTGGTTTTTGATAATTGCGGGCAAGTTGACCCATCTACGGCAATTTTCAAATTCAATTCATTTAGAAATTATCAAGGTTTAGATGGTGGAGCTTTGTTATATCCTAACGATGACACTAATATATCTGATTTGTCTTTTCAATCTTTTGGTACAGGTCATGGAATGGAATTATCAGAAAATGGCACAAGTACTAGGACTTTTGAAAATATATCTAACACAGGATATGGGGCAAATAACACAACCGACTCATTTGTTAACTATACAGGTGCAAGTTCTTTTGATTTGTCATACAATAATGGGACTGAGCCTACGGTAAACCCAACAATTTTGGTTACTGTTTTGCAAAATCAAAAAACTTTGACGTTAACAGGATTAAACAACCCTACAAAGGTGTACTTAATGAATACTTCTTTGAATGAAACAGACCCTAACTTTATATTAGATTCACAATTGATTACATCTGGTGTTTATACATATTCTTTTACAGAATCTATAAACATAAACGCACTTTATAGGATTGTTAATCTAACAAGCAATGTTATCGAACAAGATGTTTTTTTAGGGGCTAATAATTTAATAATACCAATTTCACAGCAAATAGACAGAGTTTATGAAAACAATTAAAGAAACACCAAGAAAGCTTTTAAGATATTTAATGTTCGCTAAGAAAAATGGCGTTAAATTAGAAAATCCTATTGTTAGTATCAAAAAAGATAAACAAATAATAAGTTACTTTGAAAAACATGAAAATTTCACTAATTGGAATGATTTCGATATTAAATGGGATATCGGTATGGGAGATGATATTGTAGCTCAATCAAATAGGGCGGAAAAATGGTTTTTATTTAATAAGGGAAAGGAGGAAATAATTAAAAGACCCGATGATTATTGGGAAAAAGAGGCGGTAAACAAAAACACAAGCACACATAATTTGTTCATTTTAGAATGTAAGAAGAGAGGGATAACTATGGAGGAATTCTTTAAGTTATTCTTTTAGTATAAATAAAATAAAAAAAATAAAAAAAAATGGCACTAATTACAGACCCAGACCAAATAATACAAGGTACAGAGGTAACTATTAACAAAGTTGGTTTGGATTTTACACTAAACTTAGCAGGTAACTTATCAGAGGATGGCGTTACGTTACAGGCTTTTTATTCATTCTTGAAAGAAGAATGGCTTAACGAGGTTAACGATGTTCATAAGTACACGTTTCCTATGCTTTCAATTACTCCAGAGCAGTTTGAAATTGGAAATAACGGTTCTAAGTTTTCAAATTGGACTTGGGCGGATGACCCTACACGTAAACTAATACGTACAGCAGGTTGGAGAGAGTATGACGACACAGGTAGCACAACAAGGGAGTATCTAGGAGCTATTACACTTGGTAACATTGATGCTACATCTAAAACCGTAGGAGATAAGGCTTACTACGCTTTTAGTTCGGACACTTCTTCTACCGAGTTTACTTATGCAGGAGCAGTTAACGAAGCAATTCAAATATTCGGGGATGCTACAAACGGCAACTTTGACAAGCGTTCTGATGTATTAACTCTTTACATACGTCAAGAGGGAAAAACTTACGGGCAATCTACTACAACTGACATTGGACTTGGAACTGTAACTTATAAAGCAGAACGTTTTCCGCTTTCTGAAGCTGCTGATTTGAAAATTACAGCAAGTGATGCAACAATAGCTGGCTCTTTACCTTATACAGGTATGAGTATCACTTATCATCAAATAGCACAAACTCAAAATATAGGTGGTACAAATTACGATTTTGGTATTACTATTGATGGAAACAACGGAACAGCAGAACAAATATATGAATTTATTCAATATTCATTAAGACAAGTTAGCGATGTAGATATTGAAGCGGATTCACCAACTCAAATTGGAAACCTTCAAGACCAATTATTGCAGTTTGTAGGTGATAACTTAGAGGCTTTAGCAGCAACCAATACAGATGGAGGTGGTACTGGTGTTCGTATTATTAGTTTTGATGCTAACGACACTAACAGGATTACTTTTGTTGATAACGTGGGGTCATCAGTAACTTTCCCGTTCGTAGCAGCTGGAGTTTTGTCTTTTAATTCAAACATTGTAAACGATAACGCAGCTAAGTATTGGTTATTTTTCCAAAATGCAAACGGTAATTTAATAGATACGGATTCAGCGATAATAATAGACGATAATAGTGGGACTGATATCACAGGAACGGTAACAGGTCAAGCTACAATAGCTTGGGACTTTGATTATGATAATAATATTCAAGGAGGAAGGACAGCAGGAACCGATGCAGCTTACGTACTTAGAGTTATAGGATTGACAACAGCTCAATTTGCTGAAGTTAGTGGAACAATAGGACGTTCAGTTGGTCAAAATATATCAATAACATCAGCACTAGAAAGGAACTACGTTAATCCTTAATAATGTTTATATTTGACGGTCAAAATAAATTAATTAGTCTAAACTTGGGAGTTACAAGCTTCCAAGTTATAGACTTATATTCCAGATGGAAGGATTGGGTCACTATTGGGGATAATGCTAAATTCTCAAAAGCTTTTAGGACTTTTGGAGGGGACGCTACTACAAATGGGCAATTCGCTCCTTCTTATTTTTTCCTAACTAATGATTGGAGATTATTTGTTAATGATAGGAATTTGCAAGTAGAAGGTAATTTATATACAGATGAAGGAACAACCCCTTTTATAAACAGTAACTCTACAATAACACATAAGACTAGCGATGCATCACAGGTTAGCACTAGTGGGGTTGATTTAAGTCAAGTTTTATTTAATCAAGGTGTTATTAATAGAAACGTTAAAAAAGCAAGTTTATTAATACCTGCTAACGAAGATTTAAGTTAAAAATGAAAAACGGAAATTTAGAAATACTAAGCGCATTGGCAGGTGCAACAGGAGGAGCAACACAAGCGAAAAAAGAGGGGAGAGGTTTAAAAGATATAATTCTAAGGGCAATAACTGGAAGTGTTATTGGCTTCGGTATAGTTGGTGGCTTAGAAGAGTATGCAGATGTACATAATGCAAAAATACTAATACCTTTAGCTTTTATTGGTGGTGTTTTGTCTGATGAGATAGTAAAGTACATTGAAAAGCTTTTAAAAGTTGGATTTGACTTTGTGTCGGGTTGGTTAA
>JAHDBK010000334.1 GCA_020630455.1 Saprospiraceae bacterium | reverse complement strand
TCTATTAGCTCAATAAAAGTTGGTAGCACAACTTATTTAATGAGAGGTCATTAGAACATGTTTAAAAAATTATCACAATGATAATCAATAGATTGAGGTTTTGGCAAAATAAATATTTTTGAGTTTATCGGAATAAACGATAAAATATTCATAAAGACAAGTTCTTAATATGTTGTTTATCATAAAGATTAAAAATTTAAACATGCTCTTAATTCATAATACTATTAGATATAAAACAAGATTATAATATAAATTATATTGTAATCTTGTTTTAAATCTAATGTCTATTGTCTAATATCTTTTATCTATTTATAAACAATGAATAAATTAAACTATTTTTATTTTTTAATAATAATATTTTCACTTTTTATCATTTCATGTGGTAAGCCTATTTCACAATTTCAATATACTATTGAAAATAATGAAGCTCCAAGTAAAGTAGATTTTGAAAATGAGTGTAAAAACGCTGAAGAATACCATTGGGATTTTGGAGATGGTAATACTTCTACTGATGCATCGCCTGAACACGAATATACTTCTTCTGGAAATTATACCGTTAAACTAACTGCCAAAAATGGTAATAAAACTAAAACCATTGAAAAACAAGTATTTATAACAGCTCCAGAAAATTGCCTAATCTTAATAGAAACGAGTATGGGCAATATGGTCGCAGAATTATATGATGCGACACCATTACACAGAGATAATTTCATAAAATTAGTAGAAGAAGGCTTTTATGACGAATTATTATTCCATAGAGTAATTAAAGGCTTTATGATACAAGGAGGTGACCCAGAATCTAAAAATGCAGCAGCTGATAAAAGATTAGGAACAGGAGGTCCAGGATACCAAATCCCTGCTGAATTCGTAGATTCATTAGTCCATATCAAAGGAGCTATATGTGCTGCCAGAACCAATAATCCAGAAAAAAAATCATCAGGTTCTCAATTCTATATTGTCCAAGGTAAAAAAGTAGATAGCAATACACTGAATAGTATCTGCTCTAGAAAAGGATTTAGATATAGTTCTTCAGATATTGAAAAATATGAAACACTAGGTGGTACTCCTCACCTAGATAGAGAATATACCGTTTTCGGTAAAATAATTGAAGGCTTAGAAATTATAGATAAAATAGCAGAAACAAAAACAGGCCCAGGAGACAGACCTCTTGAAAATGTAAAAATGAAAATAAGTATTATAAAATAATTCTTCAAAGTTTATTAATATTCAATCATTTCAAAATAAAGAAAATTCTTTATTTTGAAATGATTTTGAGGTCTTTTATCTATTAAATGTTACCTAATAGCCTTAATTTAAACACTTTCACTTTAAAGGATGTTTATATTTAAACAATCTCTTGTATATTTGTAAAAAAATTCATTATGCCAATAAAGGTAGTGGTCGCTGATACTCAACAATTGATTCGATTTGGTTTAAAATTCTTATTAAATCAAAGAGATGATATTGAATTAGTTGGAGAAGCAGCAAATCGTGACCAACTGCTTTCATTAATGAAAAATAATCAAGCTGATGTTTTAGTAATTGATTATTTAAAAGAGCATTATTTAAGTATTCAAGATATCGATTTTATTACCAAAAATCACAGCAAAACCAAAATACTAGTAATTAGCTCTGATAATGATAGACAAAGAATTTTTTCAGTATTAGAGAAAGGCGTAAACTCTTTTCTGACCAAAGAATGCGACCAATCAGAAATAATCGATGCCATTAAAGCTACCGCAATTGGAGATAAGTTTTTTTGTAAAAAAGTAGTAGAATTTTTACTAGAACGTTCTCTTGGTAAAGAGCCTTATGATTGTTCTCCAACTTCTTTGAGTGCTAGAGAAATCGAAATCGTAAAACTAGTAGCTGAAGGTAAAACAGCTAAAGAAATATCAGAAGAAATAAATATTAGTACACACACTATTTATACCCACAGAAAAAATATCATGCGAAAACTCCAACTCAATTCTAGTTCAGAACTTGTTTTATTTGCTGTTCGACATGGAATAATTGACTCTGCAATTGCAGATAGCAACTAAGAGCCTGTTTAAATTTTAATCTTTATGATAATCAACATATTAAGAACTTTTCTTTATAAATATTTTGTCGTTTATCCCGATAAACTCAAAATTATTTATTTCGCCAAAACCTCAATCTATTAATTATCATTGTGATAATTTTTTAAACATGTTCTAATTAAAAAACTTAGCTTTTATAAGCTATTCATAATAAAAAAAATGGATTCTAATACAGAAGATGATAAAGTCACCTTTGATGACTTACAACTCAATTACGACTTACTTGATGGTTTAGATGCAATGAATTTCATTTACGCTACTCCTATTCAAGAACAAGCCATACCTATTATTCTTGACCAAAAAGATTTAATAGCTGTTGCTCAAACTGGAACAGGTAAAACTGCAGCATTCTTACTTCCTATCATTGACTTATTAATGACTGAAAAAAAGTCAAATCAAAAAGTAAGATGCCTTATCATAGCCCCTACTCGAGAATTGGCATTACAAATTGATAGGCAAGTAGAAGCTCTAGGATATTTCACTGGTGTTTCTTCTATTGCGGTCTACGGAGGTGGTGAAGGCGATAGCTGGGATAGACAAAAAAAGGCCATTATAAAAGGTGCCGATATCATTATTGCCACTCCAGGTAGATTAATTGCTCATATTAATATGAAATATGTAGATTTTTCTGGTATCAAGCACTTTATACTAGATGAAGCTGATAGAATGCTAGACATGGGTTTTAATCAAGATATTTTATTTATTAATAAACAATTACCTAATAAAAAACAAACTTTAATGTTTTCTGCGACTATGCCAGAGAATATTAGAAAACTAACTAAAAAACTCCTTCACCAACCTGAATCTATAAACATTGCTATTTCAAAACCTAATGAAAATATTTTACAAGTAGCCTACTGTACTTATGACCATCAAAAACCTGCTCTTATTGGTTCCTTACTTATAGGAAAAAAGAATTTTAAAAAAACCATCATTTTTTCTTCTAGTAAAAAAGCAGTCAATACCATCGTTACGATGTTAAAAACTAAAAAGCTATCTGCAAAAGGAATTTCATCCGATTTAGACCAAAAAGAAAGAGAAAAAGCATTAATTGATTTTACTAATAATAAAGTGTCTATACTAGTTGCAACAGATATTTTATCTAGGGGTATTGATATTAAAAATATTGATTTAGTTATCAATTATGATGTACCACAAGACCCCGAAGATTATGTACATAGAATAGGTAGAACTGCTAGAGCCGATGCCGAAGGAGTTGCCATTACTTTCATTTCTGATAAAGACCAACATCGTTTTTTAAATATAGAAAAATTACTTGGTGAAACCATCAGAAAAACTCCTTTACCAGAAGGATTAGGTAAAGGTCCAGAATACAATCCTAAACCCAAATATAAAAAAAGAAGAAATTTTAAACCTAAGAAAAAATAAAGAATATTTGTTATTATTTTTTTATATTAATCCATTATTTTTTTCAAAAAAAATATTAATATTAAAAAAATACATCTTTTTTTTATTTTTCAACTAAAATCATTTTTCTTTGTTTTTAATTATAAATTTTTAAAACAACAAATGTATAAATATTTATTACTCATTACTTTTTTTTTAATATCAATTACTTGGTATTCATGTGATTTAGAAAAAGAAATCGACATAGAATTACCCCCTTATGATAGTGAACTAGTTGTAGAATGTTACCTAGAAGCTGGCAAGCCTTATAGATTATTATTAAGTGAAAGCCAAGCCTATTTTGACAATTCTACGGACAATCCTTTAATCAATAACGCTACTGTAACTATTAGTCATAACGGTCAGACAGAGACGCTTGATTATGCTCTTCAATTCAGTAGTGATTTTAAAAAATTATACAATTTTAGTTCTAGTACTTTAGTACCCAATAATCTTAATCAAGATTTCATTTTAAGTATCATTGATGATAGAGGTAGACAAATTAGTGGAACGACACAAATCATTCCTGAAGTTCCTATAGACTCTTTAGTCATTAGAAAAAACGAATTGGATTCAGCCTTAATACTTACCTATTTCGTAGACCCACCCGAAGCCAATTGGTATAGAAGACAATTGCATTCTGGAGTATCTATTGATGAAGGTACTCTAGACCAAGATTTTTTTACAGATGATAATTTAGAAGCAGAAGATAATCAATTTGTATTTGGAACCGCTTTTGATTATTCTGTTGGAGATACTATTTATTCCACCTTATTCCACATCCAAGAAGATTATTATGATTTTTTAATTTCTATAAATGATGCGATCAGTTCTAATGGCAATCCCTTTGTTTCTCCTTCTCAAATCAAAAGTAATGTAGAAGGCGGCATCGGTATTTTTACGGGTCTAAGTTACGATAGAGATACCATCATTATAGAATAATTGATAACTAATTATGAATTACGAAAGCTTACTAACCGAAATAGAAAATGGTATTTGTACCATAACCATCAACAGAGAAAAAGCATTAAATGCTTTGAATAAAACTGTTTTCTCTGAACTCAATGAATTCTTTTCAAAAGATTATAAAAATATTGAAAACCTTAGAGGAGTAATCATTACAGGTGCGGGGAATAAAGCTTTTGCAGCAGGAGCTGATATTAAAGAGTTTTTGGCTTTAGATGTTGATAAAGCTAAAAAATTATCAAGAAATGGACAAGAAGTTTTCTTCTTAATTGAAAGATTTCATGTTCCTGTAATTGCCGCTGTCAATGGGTTCTCTCTAGGTGGTGGTTGCGAATTAGCGATGGCTTGCCATATGCGAATTGCAGGAGAAAAGGCACGCTTTGGTCAACCTGAAGTGAATTTAGGTATCATTCCAGGTTATGGCGGTACTCAACGCTTAGTGGATTTAATTGGTAAAGGTAAAGCTACTGA
>JAHDBK010000333.1 GCA_020630455.1 Saprospiraceae bacterium | reverse complement strand
CAACGTAAGTACAACTGAGTTGGCAACAACATCTAGATAGCAAAGCAAGAGTGAAGATAATAAATTCTCTTTCATTCCCCGAAAGTAAAAACGTGTTAGCCAAATGTTGCCAGCTACAGGTGTACAGTGTTATAGCTCGTTTTTTTACCTAAATCTCATGAATATTTTTTCTTTCTAATATTTTTTCAAGTAAAACTTTTATACTACTACTATAAATTAGAGCAGAATCGTATTCATTTAATATTCCAACTAATTTTATTGTAGGTTTTTCTTTATTGTAGTTATGCTCCACATCCGTATACCACAAAGCTCCTCCGCTCATACCTTCTAATTTACCAGTAATTTCTAAATTTTTAGTTTTTGTATTAGTAACTTTTCGATTATTGCGAATCAATATTTTTCTTTGCTTATATTCCTCATTTTTATATGATGCATCTATTGCTCCTAGATTTGTTATCACTTCTAAATTAGAATAATAATCTAAACCTACTTTTTTAGTTTTTTTCCACCTAAACCCTGTTGCAGTATATTTTTTTTTAGGAGAAGCAATATGTTCAAAATCTATATTGTCAATCTGTATAAATTTATAACCATTTTTTACTAAACTTTTATAAGTAGAATCATTCATTACCAAGTATGCAAAGTCATCAAAATCTTTTCCAATATTTGTTTTATTATCACTTGGATACCACACGCCGTCTAAATGTGTCATTCCTTCAGAATTCAAATTAGGAAAGCAAAGATGATTATGTCTACCATCCATAATTACGTGACCTGCTGTTACTAGAATCCTAAGAGAAAAGATTTCAATTAAAATACCACTTCCTTCGGGACAAACTTTCCCATTATCAATAATTAAAAAAAGTTGGCATATTCTTTTTAAAAACCATTCTTCTAATAAATTTAATGCTTCAGAAATATGAATTTTGTTAGATTCTTCATCCATTTTTAATTGTTTTGGATATTAATGTGCTATAACGGCGGTACATACGGCGTGTTCCAGCTTTTGCTGGACATGACCGATATGTACATTGTTGGTGGCTGTACTATTTTGTTCCTTTTTCTCTATTTTCTATTTTATGTGCAATCCCAAGATTTTTCATTTCATCTTTTCCCCCAATTGCAAGAGCTTCTATGTGGTCAACCTCAATCTCATCGCCTAAGAATATTGGAGCTCCTGTAATAGAACTTTTATTATTTTGCTTTTTTATCATATCTAACTTTTCATCTTCATTAAGTCTTATTTTTCTAGCATCTTTCTTGTATTTTTCTTTAAATGTTAGCAGCCTTTTTTGGAATTTTTTGTATCCTTTATTTTCCGTCCATTCTTCTTCTGGTATATTTTTAAGCTGTCTAAATGATTCATATATGTAATTTTTCATATCTAACCTATGATATTTGACCATTTCAAAATTTAAATCATATATGTATGACCATAAAATGTAGAAATCTTGCATCGTTCTTTTGAAATATTTTGCTTCTTTTCCTCCTTTAAATAGTCTATCTAATTCATTCTTAAGATAAAGACCAATTTCGTCAGACTTTTTGTCTTTATCCAAAATTATATATTTCACTTTCTTTATAAATGATTTTACTTCTTTGATAGATTTGAAAAATTTCTGTTTTATATCTTGAGAATGGTTTATTTCTTCAAGTAAAGATGTTATTGCACCTTTATTTTTAATCCTTGCATTAATTCTACCTGTTTTCTGATAAATATCAAGGCTTTTTAACTCCGAATCCGTCAAATATTGATAAGCTAATACACTTATAGCCATAAGAAGTTCTTCATTCTCCATCCTATCACGGTCGGACTCTCTTTTTAATTGTCTAACATAAAACCAAGATTTACAGCTTTCTCGTAATTTTTTAATTCCTTCTATAACTTCAACATCTGCCCATGAATTCCACATTTCAAATGAATGCTCTCTGATGGGGAAAGGTTTATCATTGAGTCTAATAAACAAATCAATAGGGTCAAAATCAGGGTTTTGGCTAGAATCTATCTCAACTATATAAAGCTGAAAGTCAAGAATTTTGGTTTGCATTACATCAGGCAATTCAGAAAACTTTCGCCCAGAATATTCATGAAGAATTTTTAGGTTTCTTAATTTGAATAAATGGTTTTTTGATACTGATGTTTTTCCTTTTTCATCTATATATTCTGTACCAATAAATCCAAGTAAAGTTAATAGTCGCTGTTGACCATCTATAACCTCTCTAATTCCATTCTCTCTCTTGAAAATGAATAAAGATGGAAGAGAAATACCAAGTAAGATACTCTCTATAATTGATGATGCTTTCTTAGGATTTATTACTTCTTTTCTTTGATATGAAGGACGAACCATAAACCTCCTTCTCATCATTGACCGTGCTATATCATCAATTGAGTTTCTTGATGGTTCTGGTTTATTGAGTCGGTGTTTTTCTAACTCCAATATTTTTTCATTTGTAACATTGGATTTCCTCAGTTTTTTGACTTTAGTTTGAGCATCTTTATTATATGTTGCATATAGACTTAAATCAACCTTATACTTTTCTTCAAAATATCCAGCAATAGATAAATGTCTAGTGATTAGTTCCTCCTGAAAACCATAGTCTTGCATTGTAAAGTCTGCTATATTTTTATCTATGTAATTAGCTAAATCATTGATGGATTTTTGGTCAGTTTCATATTTGATTTCTTCTAATTCTAATATACCTAGACCCCACATTATGCATTCCATAGCCAATCTATTTGTTTGCAAGTTCTGCTCTTTAGAGAATCTTAATATTTCAGATACATATTCAATTTTATCAATAAATGAGTCGATTACTACTTTGTGATTGTCTATGTTTTCATCTGCAAATAATTCGTAAAGTTTTGATAAAATTTCAGTTCTGCCTGTACCTCTTGCATAATAAGCTATTGGAAATTTTGGTAGGACTAAATATCTCCTAACAAAAGATAGCACGTCTGATGTAGGTATATTATCTTCATCAACACTTTTCTTTTGTTTAAAGAATGTTTTATAGATTAGGCTTTTCAAATTTGGTTTTTCATCAAATAGTTTTTTAAACGAATTTGTAAGTTCATCATTATCATAGATAGCATTATCTATCTCTGCTTTTCTTAAGGGAGTAATTCCTGTATTATATCTAGCAAATATTTCTTTTTTTACTTTATCTTCAAGAATCTTATCCAAGGGAGGTTCATTTACTAGTCGAAATTCTATAATCCTTAATTTAGCATCAAGGAAATTTTCTATCAATTCCATATCATTCTTGGCTAGCTTCTCCCATGTTTGTTTAGATAGATTTTTTAAAACTCCTAGACCTTTTGATGTAAGAGAAAGTTTCCCTTCCATGAATCTTAGGATAGTTTCAAATCTTTGTCTTCCATCAATTATCTCTATCTTATCATTATTGTCAAAAAATATTAGAGGAGGAATTTCTGTACCTAAAAATATACTTTCGATAAAATAAGTAGCTTTATTTTTATCCCATACATAATTCCTTTGATAGTAAGGTTTGTAATCAATTCTGTTTTTAAGTCGAGGACTAAATAAACTATCTATTGATTTTGAATAAGATTCAATTTTAAGATGCTCTTTGAAAATCTTCTCAAAAGTTTTTTGTGTAAATTGTTTCATGAGTTAAACTTTAATTTAATTAGTATCTTTTTGATTTATAGCCACCAATGACAGGTACACCTGCGATGTGGCTATTCTTCCGAGGAAGTCAAAAGTAGAATCGTACCATTTATTTACCTTTTTCAACCGAAACTGAAAACCGAAACATCAAAATAGCCACTTCGACTGGTGTACAATGTTCGCCGACGTTTTTATTTTTTTAAACTATTGATATTCCAATTTCTTTAAATATGTTTTTCAAATCTTCATACTTCCAAATCTCTATATTCATCAATTCTGCCAAATTCATTGCGCCTTTATCATTAGTTAGAAATACGATTTTTTCAAAACTTATATCTATACATGAACTTGCTTTTTGAATTTGAAGTATTGCATCTGCTTCACCACTATTTTCTTCTTTTGTTCCAATTAAGCCTAATATTTCATTAGTTCCTACACTTATTGGACATTCTGTAATAAAATGGTATTTTTCAAATAATTCATCAATTCGTTTTTGTCTGTTTTTGTCATTGCACTTCAACATAAATTCTTCCATTACAATTGACGGAATCCATATAGTTGAATAATTTAGTGCTATTTGTTGAAATATTTTATCAACTATTCCTTTGTCTATATCATAATTGTTTTTCAGAACATAGACTAAAAAATCATTGTCTAAAACTAATATGTTTCTGTGAAATGATTTAATCATCTTTTGTCGCACCTAATAGAAGTAAAGACAATGCAATAATTGCAGCTATTCCGACAATCGTATTAGAATTATCTTTTGCTTTCGTTCTTTCCATTATATCCTGAATCACACTGTTTATTGTATTTATAAAGCTATTAGTATCAAGATTATTATAAGGGTAAATTGTGAAAAAATCTTTGTAAGTAGGTAAGAACCATTCAGACATTCCATATGGTATTATAGCAATTACATCTTTTTTTTGCCTAATTAATTCCTCTAATTCATATTGTGTGTTTTCATCTATATTATAAACATCATGCGCTAAAAATAAAACAAGCTCAGTATCATTTAGCATTTTGTCGACATTGTTCTGTAATCTACCATAATGTTTTGGTATAACTGAAATTTTCTTATTCTGTCCAGCAGCAAGTGCCTGTACTTTTACAGCTATATCAGCAGCGTAAAAATCTTGAAATGGATATATTATTGTTGTCATTTTTAACTTTTGCTAAAATATACTGTTTTTTATTTTGATTAGCAATATTTCTACTTATTGTTGAATAATTGAAATTGAAATATAGTTTATGAATAGTTGATTTTTTCGTATCTTTAGATATGTCGGCGAA
>JAHDBK010000332.1 GCA_020630455.1 Saprospiraceae bacterium | reverse complement strand
AGCGCACCTGGTTTGGGACCAGGGGGTCGCAGGTTCGAATCCTGCCGCCCCGACGATTTTAAAAAAGGAGTATATATTCGTATATGCTCCTTTTTTTTATGTATAAAATTTATTATCTATTGCTAAAATGGGTAGGCGTATTTCAACCCTTGTTCCTTTAGGTTGTTGATTATCGTCTTTAAGGTCAATTACTAATGTAGATAGTCCTTTATCAATATTATTTTGATTAATAATATCTAATCTTTGTTGAGTAATTAGCGTTCCCATAGAACGATGGCTTTCGTTTTGATAGTCCTTTTGGCGTAGAACTGCCTTTTTTCTTCCAATACCATTATCTTCTACAACACATAACAAGGTTTCATCTTCTTCCATTTCAAATGAAAGTTTTATAAAACCATTTTTTACATCTCGTATACCGTGTTTTATAGCGTTTTCTAAATACGGTTGAATAATCATAGGTGGAATACCCATAATATCTTCCTCTACTTCCGCATCTATTGAGATATTAAAATCAAAATCTCCTTTAAATCGTTCTTTTTCTAATTCTAAATAATCTTCTAAAAATTGTACTTCATCTTCTAAGGGAATTACATCAAACTCTGAATACTCTAAACTATTTCGTATTAGGCGAGAAAATTTAGAGAAATAAAGAGTAGCTTGTTCTGGATTACCTCCAGTGATATATGCTTGAATAGAGTTTAGAGCATTAAAAATAAAATGAGGATTCATTTGGGCACGAAGGGCTTTGAGTTGAAGTTCTGTAGTTTGTAACCGCAATAATTCGGTTTCTCTTTCTTTTTTTTCCGTTTCGTATTTGACTTCCAATTCTGTAAATGCCCTATTTTTTTCTTCATCTAAAAACTTATCCCTTGTTTCAAGGTATTCTTTTTGATATTGGTAAGCCATTTTGTAATCCTCTTTCCGTTCATAGAGGTCTGCTAAATCTTTGTAAATGGTTGCCATTTGTTTATAATCCTCACTTTTTAGAGCAAATTGAATGGCTTGTTCATAATGCTCCATTGCTTTGGCTTCATTTCCTAGGTCGAGGTGTAGTTGGGCTCTATATAATTCTAATACAGAAAAATTATAATTATCGTCTAAACCTTTATTTTCTTTAAATAATTTTTCAGCATAACCATACATAGACAAAGCACTATCATAATTTCCTCTTCTGAAATATATATGTCCTAAATTAGCAGAAGCACTCGCTTTTGAATGAGTACTCAAATCATGTGGCGTCCCTGTAATTGCCTTTCTAAAATAAATCCCTGCTTGTTTGTACTTTCTTAAAGAACTAAAAGAATTTCCAATATGAAGATAATACCAAGAAAGACGCGTTACAAAACCAAATTTTTCACTGATTTCTATGGCTTGTAAATAGGCATCTACTCCTTCGTTTATTTTTTCAACTTTATTATAAATAAAACCTAAACTACCATAAATCTGAGCTAGGTTGTGATAATCTTTAATGTCTAAATATCCCTCTGTATAATTCTCTAATAAATTTTTTGAATCCATCAATACCTCAATAGACTTATCGTATACAAATCGCCTAAGATATGAATTAGCTCTACGATAAAGAGAACGTGATTTAAGAATGGTATCTCCTTGTTTCTCAATCCATCGATCAGCCGTATCAATATAAAACTCTGATTCAGCAATCATATTCATATTTGAATAAGTAGCTGCTAAATCGAGGAATAAATCATTTACATTATGCGTAAGTCCTTCGTCTTCGAATAATTGAGCAGCTGTTTTGAAATGAGTTATTGCAAAATGATATCGATATTGTTGGTTTTCGAGAAAAGCAGTGTACATGTGATAAAAAGCCAAATGTTCATTATTATTCAAAGCCTCCGCTAATTCTCTATAATGAATTAAATAATGTTCTGCTTTTTTGATATTTACAAAGCTATAATGGTGTACGAGGTCTTTTAGAAGGACAATTCTATCCGCTAATTGGTTAGTGTCAATAAGTTTGCGTTCTTTTTTTTCTATGGTAGAATTAATATATTCAGACGCTGTTAGAACCATTATAGTTTTTTATTTTTTGATGGATTTGATAAAATCAGTAAAACCTGATTGTAAATGTAAAAAATCATCTTTACTCAATTGAGTTTGATTACCGTACCAAACTCTTTCAAAAATTCTAGTTAATCTTTTAAAATTAATTTTATTTGGATTGTCTGACATTTCTCTCAAATAATCTCTATTGGTTTTATCCCTTTTCCATTTAATCATTTTATTATTAGACAATTCTTTGATTACCCACAAATAATACAGTCTAATACTCAACATATAATCTTTTTGAGACAAGGATTTATCTATTAATAATTCCATATCAGACTTATGTATATTTTGCTCAACGTGTTGCAAGTTAATTGTCCCATCTTTTGATATGGCTTCTTCTTCTTTTCTTACTTTTACAATTTCTGCATTACCCCCTGACATTTTAAAGACGACTACTCCCAATAATGCAATTACTAATAAAATTAATAATATTTTGAAAAAAGCACTAAAACCACCTGTCCCCCATGTACGATTATTCGAAGAACCACCACCAACATTGCTACCTCCACCAGTATTATTGGGACTATTATTTGCATTTGCATTATCAAAATCATTATCAACTACAGCTCGTTGAGAATAATCAATATCTTTTACAATTTCTTTCCATTTACTTTCTTCAAAAGAATTGACCTCAACAGTCCCTGTATAATATTGCTCTTTTGTAATAATATTATCAGGACCATTAGCATTTAAATGAAAACTAGAGCATAATATTATTAATAATAAATAATACTTCAATTTATAAAAAAACATTTTATGCATATCTACACTCACCATACTATGATTCTTTTATTAATCCTCTAATTTTTTTAGAGTTTCCTATTTGTTGAATTTTATGTCTCAAGCTTTTTGCTTCTCTTATTTCTACTTGTGAAAAGTACATCAAACCAAAACCTATTACAGCCAATGGGAACATTAAGCTCAATATAATTTGAGCTATAAATGTAAATGATATAATGGTTAGTTCAGTCATATTATCTTCACTTAATAAAAACTGATTTCCTAGAAATTGCATTAATAATACAATTAGACCAGAAAATACTAAGATATATGCCATTACTGTAAATATAGAAATCATTGTATATAATCCAATTGGATTCGTGACTCTAGTCATAATCAATTGAACTGCTCTTCCAAATCCACGAATTATATCTTTTCTTTCAAAAACCATAACGGCCATCCACATTAATAAAAACGGTAGCGTAAGAACAATCAATACTCCAAAAATTCCGAATTCTAGCCTCATCATCAACATTAAATTGATAATAAAAACTATAAAAAATACTTTCAAAAAAGTACTTACTTGTTGAAAACCATATTTCTTCTCTTCAAATGTTGAATATTTTGAATGATATATTTTATTAATGGCTTCTAATGCTACAAAAGCCATTACACTATAAACGATGGTATTCGCAATAAAATGTGGGCTCAAGAAACCATTTCTATAATCAATAAATTGAGATACATATTTACTATTTTCAAAATCGGTAGTGAATATAAAATAAGAAAAATGTTCTAAGTAATCCAGAAGCAATAAAGGATAACCAAATAAGTCTTCAATAGCAGTAGAAGAAAACAAAAAAACAATGGATACATACAAGGCAGCCATCGACACCCCCGCTTTTATAAAAGTGCCTAATTGACTTCTATAAATGGCAAAAGTATCTTTAAATATTTTCCCTGGTGTTTTGACTTCTTCAAATGACAAATCATCTTCTTTATTTGCGGCTAATTTTTCTTCTTCAACGACTAGATTTTTTTCTTTAAATTGTTTCAATAAATCAAAAACCTGTACGACTAAAAACAACATGATTGGAAAAGATATTATTGTAAAAATCAAGGCATCTTCGACACCAGATATCATCAATACTCCTAAAAACAAAACAGATAATAAAACAGCAATTGAAGACATCAAAGGCAATTTTGACATAAAGTCTTTTGTTCCTAAAGTATATGGCAAAATGACATAATAATATAAAACAACTACAAAATTAAAGGTAATGAATAAAGCCCTCAACAAATCTGGTGTTTCTGTCAATCTCGTTATATATGCTTCTATAAATGCCGCTATTAATACCAAAGGAATTGTTCCAATCATCACTTTAATCCCTCTTCTAGCGGTTATCGTAAAGGCTTGCATTCTAGAGTACGTTCCAGGGAAAACTAATCCCTTCCCTAAGATAATACCTGCTGCTCCTGCTAGAATAGATGCTGGAATTTCTAAAGAACCATGAGTCCAAATCCCCAAAATTGAAGGAGTTAAAGTTCCTTGCTCATAGAAAAAATATTGAATGGAACCAACATACAAACCCCAATTAATCATCAGTGCAATTGAACCTATTGAAAATAGAGAGCCTATAATAAAATAAAGAAAACAAACACTCAAATTATGTGTAAATAAGGATAAAAAGGAAGCAAATTGACCGCCTTGTTTATAAATAGCCATTGGGTCGCCTGAATCAATATTGGACATGGTCATGTCTATATAGGCATCTCCTATCATTTGTCTTGCAAATTCTGTATCAGGAGCTAGGAATCCAGATAAACAACCAATTATAAATGGTATCCAAAACAATAATATAGCTAATAATAATTCTTTTCTAGATTGGTATAAAGTGAGGGGCAAATCATGCGTCCAAAATTGTATGACTTTTCTTCCACCACTTTTTTTATTTTTATAAATTGAATAAAAAATTTGTTGAGCCAAACCATTTAAATAAACCCTCACAGAACGGTTTGGGTAAAAAGTTCTAGAATAAGACAAATCATCCGTAATTTGAACAAATAAATCATTCAATTTATCGGGATTTGGATTGGTTTCGGACATGGTCTCTTCCAATTCCATCCATTTTTCCTTCTTCTGTTTTATAAAATTGGTCTCACGCA
>JAHDBK010000331.1 GCA_020630455.1 Saprospiraceae bacterium | reverse complement strand
ATAAAACCATTTTAATAGATATTATTACGAAAAGTTTTTTATAAAAGACAATTCATTGATAATCAATTTTTCGTAATAACATCTAGAATTTATAAAATAATTAATCATATGAAAATTTTAAACTATTTATTGGTAGGGTTCATGTTAACATTTATGATGTCTTGCCAAAACCAAGAAAATCCTCAAAACCAAGAAATCAACCTATCCGAAAATGAACTAAGCACTGAAATCCCAGCTAATGCTTATCTCACCGCTTCAGGAATTGAGGCACCATTAAAAAATGTAAATGTTCCAGTAAAAACATTCACTATTAATGCTACAAAAGAACAAATTATTGAAATAGACGAAACAGGTACTTCTATTGAAATTCCTGCCAATGCCTTTGTAGATGCAGATGGAAACCTAGTAGAAAATGTCAATATTAGTTTTAGAGAATTTCATTCTGCCGCTGATATATTGGCAAGTGGAATTCCTATGCAAATGACTGCACCTGATGGTTCTTCGGGTTATATGCGTTCAGCTGGGATGTTTGACATACAAGGATTTGCAAATGGAAAGGCCGTATTTGTTGCAGAGCAAAAAGAATTGAAAGTAAATTTAGCATCATACCATAATGATGCAGACTATGATGTATGGCGATTGGATGATAATAATAAACAATGGCTGAATAGAGGATTGTCTCAAGTAACTAAAAACGATAAAAAAGGCAAAGCTTTGAAATATGTAGAAAAAAATAAAGTAGGCGAAGCTCCTCTTAAACCTTATAAGTTTGATAAAAATAAACCTGTTTTAGAATTCAATATCAATCTAGAAAATTTTCCAGAGTTAAAAGAAATGAATGGTGTGATGTGGCAGTATGCTGGTGGTGATGATTCCAAAGACCCTGCTAAAAACGCTTGGATTTATAAAACCGATTGGGATCATGCTGATGTAGAACAGTTTGAAGATTCTAACTTGTTTAAATTGACTTTGAAAAATAGTAAAAAAGAATTCGTAACCACTGTATGCCCTAGCCAATCAGATGAAGAATTTAAAAATGCAATGGCTGCTTATAGCTCCAAATTAAAGCAGTATGAAGAAAACAAACTGACTTATGAAGACATGAAACAAATGGCTGAGAAACAAGCTGATTTTATGAGGTCAATGTCAGTTGAAGGATTCGGTATATACAATTATGATAGGATGATGAAAGATGATGAGTTCTTACCCGTAGTTGCTAATTTTGATTTCGGTACTATGATACCAGGAATGAACAAATTTACAACGGTATATATGATTTATGATGATAGAGATGTAATGAGATATCCTGTTTCCGATTGGAGTAAAATAAGAATTGACCCTAATGGTAAAACCCAAATGGTAGCTATTTTACCTAATAATCAAATCGCTACTATTGGTTCTAATGAAATGGCAGCTATTATGAGTGATATTCGTGCCGCAAAAGGAGGAAAATATACCTTTAAAATGAATTTCCATGATGGAGAAAAAGTAAACAGTTTTGAACAATTACAAAATATAATGGAAATATTAGCATAAAACTTTTATCAAGTAAAGATAAAGAATATTCTTTATCTTTACTTGGTTTTTTCAAGGCTTAGACATTAATCAATTAAATAATAATATTGCTATAATACGAATAAAATGAAAAAACTAATCCTTATTTTTAGCTTTATAATGCCTTTGAGTATTGTTGCACAAAATGTGAATTTATTACCTATAAAAGTAGATGGTAAATGGGGCTTTATTAATTCTTTTAATAAAGAAATTATAATAGAACCGAATTATGATGCAGTGGGAAAGGTCTTACCTTGGGGTGTTAAAATAATGAAAGATAGTAAAGTAGGATTAGTCACTATGGAAGGACAATTAATAGCAGAACCCAAGTATAATGATATCAGACCTTTAGGACCTAATCACTATCAAGTCAGTTTATTCGATGGCAGTATAAATGTAATTCCAAGGAACAATGATAATTTATTATTACCTCAAAAAAAATATCAACGAGTACTCGTCATTGAAGATATTGGTTTTTTAGTAAAATTTAATGATAAATGGGGGGTGGTAAAAGAAGGAATTCAAACTATTCCTTTTGAATATTCTTCTTTTCATAAAGCAAAAGACGATGAAGTATTATATTTTAAACAAGAAAAAAATATTGGAGTCATTCACAGTAAAACTGCTCGTAAAAAGATATTGAATGAATACGATTCTATTGCTCCTCAAACTAATCAAATATCTCTTGTTTATAAAGACAATAAAATAGGCTTAATAAAACATTTTGAAAATACTCAATTAGTAGAAGCTAAATATTTATCTGCATCGAAGCTTTCACAAGAGCAATTTATCTTTTCAAACCAAAGATTAAAAACTATAATATTTAATGTAGAAACAGCTAAAGAAATCCAAGTAGATTCAAGGTATACCGATTTTAAACCATTGAATGATGATTATTTTATTGGAATAGATAATGATAAAATGGCATTGTTAGATATGCAAGGAAATGAGGTGTTAGAACCCCGATTTAATGAAATAACTATTTTACACAGCTCCTTACCCAATTATTATAAGATTAAAGATGGAGATAGATGGGGCATTTATGATTTAAGTTCTAATACTATAGTTGTAAAACCTGATGAATATTTAAATATCCAATATTTAGTAGATGAAGACATGCTAAGAGTGACGGGTTATAGAGGAATGGGTATTTTAAATAATCGTTTTGAAACCATTGTTCCTGCTGAATATCAATCGGCCATTATTGCAGCGAATTCTATAAAATGTAAAAAGAATAAAGAGGTTTTTGTTTTTAGGTTTGATAATGAACAAAATATAGTCTCTACTGATAACTTTTCTGAAGTATATACGATTAGGATAGGATATAAGACTTCATCCATTTTAGAGGGCGGTTCGGTAAGTAAAATGATGAAACATAAGTCTATTTATTTTCCTCCTGTAAATTACGAATGGGAAAGGAATCCTAAAATAGCAAATGATTATTCTTATGCTTTTAAGAAAAAAGGAACCAATGATTTATTGAGTGATTTTATTTATAATTATAATCATATTGAAAAAACACATTTTAGTATTGTTCAAACTGATTATAAATCTAAAAGAAACGATTTTACTGCGGTAATAACAGGTCAAGATTGGAGAATTCACCCTTATCAATTATTTGATGCTAATAAAGGGGAGTTTATATCTGAAGGAGCATATTTTACAGGATTTAGAATTTCAGATTTTACTTTAAGAGCTTCTAATTACATGGCTACTGTTTTAGAAGATGGTAGTTTTGTATTGATGGATGTCAATGGCAATTATTTGAAAAATAAAAATGGAGAAGTCTTCAAAGCTTCTTTTATAGATAAAGAGAAGAATGGCTATATGCGTTTTGCAATAGGTGGAGAATGGACTTTAGAACCTAAGAGTAGTAGATATAAGTTAGGGAAGTTAAAAGATTATCTATATGATTTTAAATTTCAATATCACGATAATGCCTATTGGAGTAATAATAAAAATGTTTTTCTTGAAAATGCTCAATGGGGTTTTATAGATACTTTGGGAAATGTTGTTATAGACGCACAGTATGATTTTGTTGAAAATTGTGAAAACAATAAGATAGTTGCATACAAAGATGGAAAAGGAGGATTGATTGATTTGAATGAAAAAGTAGTTATTCCTTTTGATTATTATAGTATTGTTTTTAATCAAAGAGATAGAATTTATAAATTATTAAAACAAAATTCTAAGAAAACGGGCTATGTCTTAGATAATAGAGGAAATATGGTATTGAAAAAGGGATACCAAAGAACAGAAGCACTTAGAAGCGGAATGAGAAAAGTGAAAATCAATAATAAATATGGATTTATTGATGAAAATGAAAGTGTTGTCATTCCTGTAGTGTATGATATGTTGAGTGATTTTAATGAGAAATATGCTTATGCAGTGAAAGATAGTGTAGGACTAATAATAGATAAAAATGGAAGAGAATATTTAAAAGATAGTCCTTATGAAATTTTAGGAAATTGTAATTATGGAATGATAAGGGTAAGGAAAGATACCTTATATGGATTTGTAGATATTAATGGAAGTATAAAAATTCCATTAAAATATAAATTAGCTTTTGATTTTGATACCGAATTGGCTAGAGTAGTGGTAGGTAGAAAAACAGGATTGATAAATAAAAGTGACCAGTTTGTTTTGAAACCAGAGCCTTATGAATTGGTCTTTCCTTTTGATACTAATGGTGTCGCTATCGTCCAAGAAGTAGAATTTGGACCCATGGGATTGATAAATGCAGATGGAAGAGAATTAATCGAACCATTTTATGATGAAATTGAACCATTTTTTAATGGTTATGCAAGAGTGAAAAAGGACAAGAAATTTGGATTGATTAATCTATCAGGAAAAGAAATATTAGAATGTAGATTCAATAATATATTTAAAATGCAAGAGGGTTTGGTTGCCGCACAAGAAGTAAAAAACCAAGCTTGGCAATTCTATAATGATTCAGGAGAAACCGTTATTGAAGACTTGAAGTTTTATGGAACAGCTATTTTTAATGATGGAGTAGCCATTGTAACACTTAAAGACGAGGACAGTAAATTCGTTAAATGTTTAGTGGATAAGACTGGAAAAAATTTATATACTTCTACAGTCGACTTAGCTTTGATACATTATAGTGATAGCATTTTAATCATTAGAAAAAGAACTTTTGAGGATGAGTTTACTTTTAAGGATGCTTTTTATTTTAAAAAGATAAATGAAAACTATTTTAGAGGAAAACAAACAGGTTATCAATACTTGAGTCCTTTTGTAGATGGTGTAGCCATTGCTAAAGACTTTGGTCCATCATATCTTATAGATATGAGTGGAAATAAAGTAATTAGTGATAAATATAAAACCATACAAAAAATAACAGAAGGAAATTACTATGCCGCTCCTAATATCTTTTATGGTTTAGC